>JANMKM010000196.1:0-15140 GCA_031372035.1 Rhodoferax sp.
ACCCGGGTCTTGCCCGAGCCGGCGCCGGCCAGGATCAGGGCATGCTCCGCTGGCAGGGTGACAGCCGCGCGCTGTTCCGGGTTGAGGTGCTGCAACAGCGGCGTATCGTCGGCGACTTCTGGGAACATAGGGTCATTGTAGAAAGGCATCCATGGGCATTTCGCGCGTTCTGTTAACAACATCCGCCGCCGACACAGTGCCGGGCTCTGCAGACCGCGCGCGCGGGCCGCGGGTGTGGGTATGGGCAACACTGCTGGCATGCACCTGCAGCGCCGCAACGGCGCAATCCCTGTGCAGCAGCGACGGCGTACCAGCACCACGCGCCGTACTGGAGCGTTTCATCAGCGCCGACTGCGAGGCCTGCTGGGCCGACACCACGACGGTCACACCCGGCCCCAGGGACATGGTGCTGGACTGGATCGTGCCGTCGGCCCGTGGCGATGACGCGCCACTGTCGGCCGCCGCCACCCGCGATGCACAGTGGCGTCTGGAAGCACTGGCTCGCAGGCTCGACGGTGCGGCACTGAGCCTGCGCACGCCGGCGCAGCCCGCACGCGGCCGGGCCCGGGTGGCGCATGGCGTCGCCATCAACGGCTATATCGGCACGTCAATCGCGTTCACCCCGTCCACACCGTTGCGAGCTGGCACCCAACTGTCAGCCTGGCTGCTGCTGGTGGAAACCATTCCGGACGGCAGCGATGGCACGCCTGTAGAGCGAAATCTGGTGCGAAATGCGCTGCAAACCGCATGGAGACAGCACGGACCACTGCCGAAAATGGAGCGGCGGCGGTTCCACGAAACGCGTCCCATGCACTTCCCAGAAGGCACGCAGCCTTCACGACTGCGGGTCGTGGGCTGGGTCCAGGATGCCCGCGGCCGCATCCTGGCGGCGGCGCAATCGCGCTGTGTCACAAGCCCACCCTGACGGGGAACGCTGATAGAATCAAGCACCGGGCCCAAGCAATTGTGGTCCGGTTTTTCGTTTCTGGCGTTCCAGAAATGCAGCCGGTCCGATTCCAAGCGCTCGGTCGGGATTGCGCTGGCCCATCCAGGCTGTGCAGCTCCGCTTTTGACTTGGGACTGAGGAGTACGGACCATGGAAATCTTCGACTACGAAAACATCCTGCTGCTGCCGCGCAAGTGCCGCGTGGAGAGCCGCTCGGAGTGCGACGCCAGCGTGGAGCTGGGCGGGCGGCGCTTCCGCCTTCCGGTGGTGCCTGCCAACATGAAGACCGTGGTGGATGAAGCCATCTGCGTCTGGCTGGCCCAGGGAAACTACTTCTACGTGATGCACCGCTTCGACCTGGACAATCTGGTGTTCGTGCGCAGCATGAAGGCCAAAGGCCTGTATGCCTCGATCTCGCTGGGTGTGAAGAAGGCCGACTACGCCACCGTAGACCAACTGCGCGCCGAAGGCCTGGCGCCGGAGTACATCACCATCGACATTGCCCACGGCCACGCCGACAGCGTGAAGAACATGGTGATGTACCTGAAGGACAAGCTGCCGGCGTCGTTCGTGATCGCCGGAAATGTGGGCACGCCCGAGGCCGTAATCGACCTGGAGAACTGGGGCGCCGACGCCACCAAGGTCGGCATCGGCCCGGGCAAGGTCTGCATCACCAAGCTGAAAACCGGCTTCGGCACCGGTGGCTGGCAGCTCAGCGCGCTCAAGTGGTGCGCCCGCGTGGCGACCAAACCCATCATTGCCGACGGCGGCATCCGCGAGCACGGCGACATTGCCAAGTCGATCCGCTTTGGCGCCACGATGGTGATGATCGGATCCATGCTCGCCGGCCACGAGGAAAGCCCGGGCCAGACGGTGGAGGTGGACGGCCGGCGCTACAAGGAGTACTACGGTTCAGCCAGCGACTTCAACAAGGGTGAGTACAAGCACGTCGAAGGCAAGCGCATCCTGGAGCCGATCAAGGGCCACCTGGCCGAGACCCTGGTCGAGATGGAGCAGGACATCCAGAGTTCGATCAGCTATTCCGGCGGCAGGAAGCTGATGGACATCCGCAAGGTGAACTACGTGACCCTGGGCGGCGACAACGCGGGTGAGCATCTGCTGATGTAGTGCTGGCCGGCTCGAGCCTGATTCGCCACATTTCTGGTAGTCGCCCATGCTTTCTGCATGCGCCTCTCAGGGCACTTGCCCAGCGAAAGCCGGAGCGGGAGGCCGCTGTGTCAATCCGCCCGCATGCCCACTCTCGGTACCTCGCCAAAGGCCGTCTCCAGCCGCGAGCGGCCTGCCGGAACGGCGCCCAGCAGCACGGCGCCACTAGCGCCGCTGGTCGGGCAGACACCGGTCTGGATATAGTTCAGCGCCGCCGCCAGGCGACCCTCGGCGGCATCACCCAGCTGGTGGTTCAGGTCATCGGCCACGCTGCAGTCGGGCGTGATGCCGTTGCTGTAGCCGCCTTGTCCCAGCGCGTTGAAGGACTCGAAATTGACAGCGTTGTAGGTGGTGCCGCAAGCATCCCGCGGCTGGAAACCATAGGGCTTGCCGTAGGTGGTGGCACCGATCAGCACCACCCGCTTGTAGGGTTTCAGGCCGTTGATCACCAGTTCGCTGGCGGAGGCCGTACCTTCGGCGCCGATGATGAAAACACGGCTCAGTCCTTCGAGCGGTGCCGCCGGCAGGGTAAGGCTGCTGGACGTAAAGACAAAACTGAAGTTGTTCTCGGGATGGCGCACATTGAAACGGGCCTGCATGAAGGTCTGGCCGTTGATGCTGCTGCCGCCGATCATGCTGGCCAGATTGCGCGCCACCGCAACACTGCCGCCGCCGTTGTAGCGCAGGTCCAGCACCAACTCGCGCACGCCAGCAGCGGCAAAGGCGTTGAAGGCGCTGGCCAATTCACCGGCGCTGCCGTTGACGAACTGCTGGTAGACCAGATAGCCCACCTTCACCGGCACGCCGGCCACGGTCTGGGTCAGCACTGTGCTGACCGGCACCGACACATAGGGGTAGACGGCTGAGTTGGCGTTGAAGTTGCGCTGTACGCCGGCCGCGTCGCGCACCACAAAACTGCGCGCGATGCCAGCCGTACTGACCCGCCCCGGTGTGCCAGCAGCTATCTGCGCCGCACCATAGCCGTCAATGCTGACGATGGTCTCGCCGCGCTTCAGGCCGGCCAGCCCCACCGGGCTGCGCGGCTCGACCTGGCGCACCTTGAGCACCGTCTGCGCGGCATCGGCCCAGGCCAGTGAATAGCCGTAGCCAACAAAGGTGCCGTCGGTGAAAAACTGGTTGAACTCGGCTGTGGACTCGGTGTAGCTGTAGCGGTCCACGCCCGGGTACAGGAGGCTTTTGAAGTAACCGTCCATGTCGACGGCGGCGGCGTTGCCGCCGCCCAGATGGTCGTACCAGTAATACTGGTCCGCCATGTAGCTGCGCAGCCAGCTGCGCTGGTCGGCCACGGCACATGTGGCGGGCGCCGCGAGATTGGCGTCGGGCGTGTCGGGTGCTGCGCCGCCGCCGGACCCACCGCCGCCGCAGGCCACGAGCAGAAACAGCAGCAAAGCTGCCAGCAGTCCGAAGGCCGTTCCTTGCGCCATGCTGCACGACCGTTGTGTGGGTGCAGTTGCCATGGCCGTATCAGGCGTAAAGCAGCTCCAGCGCCAGTTCCTGCAGCCGATGGCCACTCTGGGGCAGGGCTTCGAGCACACTGAAGTGGTTCAGCCCGGGCAGTGCCTCGCTCACCGGCACGGCGCGCCGGCCCCAGGCCTGCTGGATCAGCAGGTTCTGGCGCAGGAACTCCGGGCTCTCGTCAGCCCCAACTACGCTGAACAAGCGACCACGCTGACCCGCCCCACGCGGACGCGGCATCCAGGCCGGGCTGGTGCGGCGCACCTGGGCCGCCGTGAGCTTCAGTGAACCCTGGAGAAAGGGCGTATGCATCACCGACTCCAGCTCATACAAGCCCGAGATCGACAAGGCGTTCTTCACCAGCTGTGTCGGCAGGTCCGGCGCGAACGCCTTCCACTGGCACTGCAGCATCATTGCCGCCAGGTGGCCGCCCGCCGAGTGGCCGATCACCGTGATGCGCTGCGTGTCGCCACCATAGCGAGCCACATGGCGCCAGGTCCAGGCCAGGGCCTGCACCATCTGCAACGTGATCTGGGGGATGGTGACGGCCGGGCACAGCGCATAGTTGGGCACCACCACGCAAGCGCCGTGGCGCGTCAGGGCTGGCGCTATGAAACTGTGGTCGGCCTTGTCGAGCGAACGCCAGTAGCCGCCGTGGATGAACACCACCACCGGTGCCTTGTAGCGGGTCGAGGGGAACTGGTCCAGGGTCTCGGCCGGGTCTGCACCATAGCGCAGGTCGAGCCGGCGCGACTGCTGCGCCCGCACCTGGGCGGACACGCTCTGCCAGCGGGCAAAGTAGTCTCCATGGTCTGGCACCAGGGCCCGGTTGTTGTACATCCGGTCCAGCCAGACCTTGTCGTAAGTCGCCATTCCTGTGCCTCCAGCAGCCCTTCGCGCATGCGAACGTGCAGAACAGCAATGGTACGCGCAGGCCAGGGGCTTGCCGGCGCATCACCCCCGGGCTGCGGGGGTATGGCGAGGTTTAGCGTACCGGCGGCTTGGCGGCGCGGCGTGGTGCCTCGAAACTGCCACCCGGACGGGCGGCATGGGCCGGACGGCCGGCGCTCTTGCTGTAGCCGGGCTTGGCGCCAGCGAAGTCACGCGGCGCGGCGCCTTCGGAACGGCCAGCGGGCGCACCACGGAAACGGTCGTTGAAACCACCCTGGCGCTCGTAGCTGAAGCCTTCACGTGCCGGGCCACCACGGTCCGGACGCGCTGCACCAGCGCCTGGTGCGTAGACGCGCGGACCCGGCGCGCCGAACTTGCGTTCCCGCGACTGGCTGTCGCCAAAGCCGCGCCCCGCCGGACGCGGGCGGGATTCGGAAAAGCGCTGCTGCGGCTCAAGACCCGGAATCACTTCAGACTTGAACTGCTGGCGGGTGTAGGCCTCGATGTCATAGATGCGGCGGCGGTCGCGCGGCTCTGCCAGCGTGACAGCAAGGCCGTCGCGGCCGGCACGGCCGGTGCGGCCGATGCGGTGGGTGTAGTCCTCGGCCTTCATCGGCAGACCGAAGTTGAACACGTGGGTGATGGTGGGCACGTCAATGCCGCGGGCCGCCACGTCGGTGGCCACCAGGATCTGCACCTGGCCTTCGCGCAGCGCCATGAGGCGGCGGTTGCGCAGGCCCTGGTTCAGGGCACCGTGCAGGGCCACAGCACTGAAACCATCCTGCTGCAGGTCGTTGGCCAGGCCATCACATTCGATCTGGGTGCTGGCGAACACGATCGCCTGGTTGATGGTGGTGTCGCGCAGCCAGTGATCCAGCAGCTTGCGCTTGTGCTGGGCACTGTCGGCCCAGAACAGCACTTGCTTGATGTTCTGGTGGCGTTCGGTCGGCGAGTCGATTTGAATGCGTTGCGGCTCGCGCATCACGCGCGTGGCCAGTTGCTGGATGCGCGGCGCCAGGGTGGCACTGAACATCATGGTCTGCTTGCGGGCAATGGTGAGCTGGTTGACTTCGGCCAGATCGTCGGCAAAGCCCAGGTCCAGCATCCGGTCGGCTTCGTCCACCACCAGGAACTGCACCTTGTCGAGCTTGATCTGCATCGAGCGCTGCAAGTCCAGCAGGCGGCCGGGCGTGGCCACCACCAGGTTGGCATTTTGCAGCTTGGCAATCTGCAGCGCGTAGGGCATGCCGCCCACGATGTTTGCGATGCGCAGGCCACGGCAATGGCGCACCAGGTCGATGGCGTCATGTGCCACCTGTTGCGCCAGTTCGCGCGTCGGGCACAGGATCAAGGCACCAGGTTCGGCGGCCTTGAAATGGCGCGGATTGGTCGGGTCCTGGCGCTTGGCGCGCTTCGGTGCTGGCTCGCCCTTGGCAGCAGCCTCGGCCACGGCACGCTCATATTCTTCGCGGCGCTCGGTCTCGGCCTGGGCTTGCTGTGCCAACAGGGTGTGCAGCACCGGCAGCAGAAAGGCTGCAGTCTTGCCGCTGCCGGTCTGGCTGGAGACCATCAGGTCAATGTAACGCTTGGCGTCGCTGCCGCCACTGGGCAGGGCCAGCGGAATGGTTTTGTCCTGGACGATGGTGGGCTGGGTGAAGCCCAGTTCCTGAACCGCCTGCAACAGCTCGGGCGCCAGGCCCAGGCGGGCAAAGCCGTTGACAACCGCGGGCGCTTCCTCGGCATCCTCGATCACATGCAACGGAGCATCAAAGCCCGGGGCATCGGCGAGGGACGCGTCCCGTTCAACAACAAAATCTTCAGTCATGAATTACACCCGGCCGCAGGCTATGCGGCCGTTCCATCAATGGTTGTAAAACATCAACCATCAAACGGAACCTGCGCTGCGGAGTGCGGCGCTTGGGACCTGTAGCGGCCCATGGCGTGAGGGGAGATGTGCAAATGTGCTGCAGGGTTTGCAGCGCAGCCCCTGACTATAACACAGATTCGGGTTTCTACTATGTAGTTGCCGTTGGCGTCATCTGCAGGAAGTGCGCGCGGTAGTGCAGCAGCTCGTCGATCGACTCGTGCACGTCGGCCAGTGCGGTGTGGCTCTGGCGCTTCTTGAAGGCCTTGTGCACGTCCGGGCGCCAGCGCTTGGCCAGCTCTTTCAGGGTGCTGACGTCGATGCTGCGGTAATGAAAGAAGTCATCCAGCGCGCGCATGTACTTGACCAGAAAGCGCCGGTCCTGACCGATGGTGTTGCCACACAAGGGCGACTTGCCGGCGCTGACAAACTGCCCCAGAAACGCCAGCAACTGCGCCTGTGCCTGCTCCTCGTTCAGGGTGGAAGCCCGGACCTTCTCGATCAGGCCGCTGCCGCCGTGAGTGCGCTTGTTCCATTCGTCCATGGCGTCCAGCAGGGCGTCGCTCTGGTGGATCACCAGCACCGGGCCCTCGACCCGGGTTTGCAGGCTGGCATCGGTCACGATCACGGCGATTTCAATGATGCGCTCAGTCTCGGGCTCAAGCCCGGTCATCTCGCAATCCAGCCAGACCAGGTTCTGGTCCGACTTCGGCAATACGGGTTGGCTGCTGGGGGTGCTGGGTTCGACCATGGCTTGAATTGTCGCCGATCACCTAAACTTGAGAACTGATGATCGACACTTTTGGCTCCCCCGCCGCCGCGCTCACGGCCGCCTTTGCTCTGGCCCTGGTCGTGAGCCTGGCACTCAAGCTTTGGCTGGCGACGCGCCAGATCCGCTACGTGGCGCAGCACCGGAACACCGTACCCGCAGCCTTTGCCAGCACCGTCAGTTTGTCATCCCATCAGAAGGCCGCCGACTACACCATCAGCAAAGCGCGTTTCGGCCTGCTGGAACTGACCTTTGGCGCCATGACCTTGCTGGCCTGGACGCTGCTGGGCGGCCTGTCCGCACTGCACCAGGCGCTCCAGGGCTGGCTGGGAACAGGCCTGTGGCCCCAGATGGCGCTGCTGGTGGCCTTTGTGCTGGCTGGCGCCCTGCTGGACCTGCCGTGGACGCTGTACCAGAACTTTGTGATCGAACAGCGTTTCGGCTTCAACAAGATGACGCTGGGCCTGTGGCTGGCCGACCTGTTCAAGAGCAGCCTGGTGGGTGTTGCCATCGGGATACCGGTGGCAGCGGTGATCCTGTGGGTGATGGGCGCCACCGGCAGCTGGTGGTGGTTGTGGGCCTGGGGGCTGTGGACCGGCTTCAACCTGCTGCTGCTGTGGATCTACCCCAGTTTCATCGCACCGATCTTCAACAAATTTGCGCCGCTCGACGACGCTTCGCTCAAGTCCCGGGTCGACAACCTGATGCAGCGCTGTGGTTTCGCCGCCAAGGGCCTGTTCGTGATGGACGGCAGCAAGCGCAGCGCCCATGCCAATGCCTACTTCACCGGCTTTGGTCGCTCCAAGCGGGTGGTGTTCTACGACACGCTGCTGTCGCGCTTGACCGGTGCGGAAGTGGACGCTGTGCTGGCCCATGAGCTGGGGCATTTCAAGCACAAGCACATCCTGCAGCGCATGGTCACGATGTTCGGCATGAGCCTGCTGGGATTCGCCCTGCTGGGTTGGCTGGCGACGCAGTCCTGGTTCTACCTGGGTTTGGGTGTGCAGCCAGCGCTCACCGGGCCAAATGATGCTCTGGCGTTACTGCTGTTCATGCTGGCCACACCGGTGTTCGGCTTTTTCATTGGGCCGCTGTTCGCCCAGCTGTCGCGCAAGCACGAGTTTGAGGCCGACGCCTACGCCGCAGCCCAGACCAGCGGCCAGGACCTGAGCAGCGCGCTGCTCAAGCTGTACCAGGACAATGCAGCAACGCTGACACCGGACCCGCTGTACGTGCGCTTCTACTACTCGCACCCGCCAGCGTCGGAGCGGCTGCAGCGCATGGCCGCGCAACCGGCCTGAAGGAAAGCGATGCTGAAACAGAAAGATTGGGCCGGACATGCGCGCCGGGCGCTGGGCCCGACCGAAATCGTAAGCCGCCTGGCCCGGCTGGAAGGCTGGACCCTCAGTGGCGAAGGTGCAGCGGTGGCGATCGAGAAGACCTACCGCTTCGACAACTACTTCGAGACCATCGCCTTTGTCAACGGGCTGGCACTTGTGGCGCACCGGCAGGACCACCACCCGGATCTGTCGGTGCACTACAACCGCTGCGTAGTACGTTTCAACACCCACGAAGTAGCCGGTATCTCGGAAACCGATTTCGACTGCGCAACCCATGCCGATGCACTGCTGGCCTGAAAATGCCTGAGGCCATGATTTGGTTGCCCCGGCGCTGACCCAAAGCGGGCTGGTGGTGGCCGGCCACGGGCGCCACGTACTGGTGGAGTCGGGCGACGGCCAGCGCCGTATCTGCCACCCCCGGGGCAAGAAGAGCCTGGCTGTGGTCGGTGACCGGGTGCGCTGGCTGGCCAGCGGCGACGAAGGCACGATCGAGGCCGTGGACGAGCGGCGCAACCTGTTCTACCGTCAGGACGAGATCCGCAGCAAATCCTTCGCCGCAAACCTGGACCAGATCCTGGTGCTGCTGGCGGCGGAGCCGGAGTTCTCCGAGAGCCAACTGGCACGGGCGCTGATTGCCGCCGAAGCCCAGAAGATCCCGGTGTTGATCGGCCTGAACAAGAGCGATCTGGGGCAGCCGTTCGAACGCGCCTGGGCCCGGCTGGAGCCCTACCGCCGCATGGGTTACAGCGTGTTGCCCCTGGCACTCAAGCCACGTGCTGCGACAACGCTGCCACAACCACCTGCCGCAGCCATTGCGGCGACAGACCTGCCGTCCCGCCTGACCGGCCGGACCACCCTGGTACTCGGCCCCTCGGGCGCAGGCAAGAGCACACTGATCAACCGCCTTGTGCCCGACGCCCTGGTGCTGACCAACGAGATCTCGACGGCGCTGAACTCGGGCAAGCACACCACCACCAGCACCACCTGGTACTGGCTCGATGCCCAGCGCAACGGTGCCCTGATCGACTCACCCGGTTTCCAGGAGTTCGGCCTGCAGCACATTGATGCCATGCACCTGGCCGGCCTCATGCCCGACATCCGGGCACTGGTTCAGGATTGCAAATTTTACAACTGCAGCCATCTGCATGAGCCGGGCTGTGGCCTGTTGGCTGCAATGCAGCCGGGCGCGGAGCCAAGTCCCATAAGCACGGGCCGCTACCGAATTTATAGTGAGCTGTTTGCCGAACTGTCGCGCTCGCGCTATTGAGGCAAGGCTACAACAGCAGCAGCCGGAGCAATCGTGCGGCAGGCCCAGCGACTGCCGAAGCGCTCAGCCCAGCAAGCGCGCCAATGTCAACAGCGCCAGCAGGATGATCCACATCACCACCGTGCGCCAGACCAGGCCCACAATCGTGCGCAGGTGCGCCGCTTCCGGTACCTGGCCCGAGGCGGGCGCTGCGCGCGTTGCCTCGGCCGCGCCTCCGATGCCAGCCGGGCCGAAGGCGGCACCGGCCACCGGACCGAGGCGCAGGTTGACGGCACCAGCCGTAGCCGCCAGGATCAGGCCATCGTTGTCGGTGTTGCGCTGCACTGCATAGTTGCGCCAGGCCTCGATTGCATCCTCGAAACTGCCGACAACGGCAAAACCCAGGGCCGTGATGCGCGCCGGCAACCAGTCGATGGCATGCCAGGTTGCATTGGCAACCGTCTGCGCCGCCTCACTCACCGGCAGGTCATTCACCTTGTCCTTGAACTTCCAGTAGCGCGGAACGAATTCGCTCAGCCGGTACAGCACAGCACCGGCCGGGCCCAGACCAAAGGCAGCCAGCACCGAATACCAGGCCAGCACACCAAACACGTGACGGTGCGCCGCCAGCACGGAGTACTCGATCACATGACGCACGGTCTCGGCACGCGGCAGTTGTCCCGGGTCCACCTGCTGCCACTGGGCCAGCAGTTGCCGGGCCAGATCATCGTCGCCGGCGTCGAGCGCATCGCGGATATCGGTGAAGTGAAAGCTGAACTGGCGAAAGCCCAGCGTGGCATAGAGCACGGCCACATTCCAGAGTACGGCAAAGGGCCAGCCCAGGGTCTCTACCAGCAACCAGTGCAAGCCCAGCACCAGCAGTGCCGGCGCCAGTACCGCCAGCAGCCAGGCCACCCACGCGTTGTGGCTCTGGCCGGCGTCAAAACTGCGAGTGACCCAGCGCACCCAGTTGCGCAGCCCCTGGTGCAGCACGTTACCACGCAACAGCGGTCGCGCCTGCTCCAGCAGCAGCGCCAGCACGATGGCAAGAAGACTCATGGCCCGATCATACCCAGCGACCCGGAACTGCCATCGCAGCATCCGGCGGGAGACCAGCTCAGGCGGCCAGAAAGCGGTACAGGTTGCGCAGCATGGCTGCGGTCGCACCCCAGATGAAGCGTTCGTCCTGGGCGTCCATGTATGGCATGGAGAACCATTCGCGGCGCACACCCTCCCACTCAAAGGCGTGGCGGCGGTGGTTGGCCGGGTCCATTAGGAAGTCCAGCGGCACCTCGAACGCAGCCGCCACCTCGTGCGGATTGGGCTCCAGCACAAAACCGGGGCGCACCAGCGCCACCACCGGCGTGATGACAAAAGCCGTACCCGTCAGATAGGTTGGCAACGGACCGAGAACCTGTACGTAGCCAGGCTCCAGGCCCACTTCTTCCCGGGCTTCGCGCAATGCGGTGACCACGGCATCGGCATCTTCGGCGTCGGCCTTGCCACCCGGAAATGCTACCTGGCCTGAATGGCTGGACAGGTGCGTGGTGCGCTCCGTCAGCAGCACCGTCGGCCGCTCATGGGTGACGATCGGGATCAGCACCGAGGCCTGGGTTGGCTCGCGGTCGTAAAACTGGCGTTCCCGCGCCACTTCGACCGACCAGATCGGTGGCAGGGCGAAGCGTTGACGCAGGGCCTGGGGCTGCAGCGTGGCGGGGCTGATGGCTGGCAGGTGCGTGTCCGCACCCAGCGTCGGCACACGGCGCGGATCAAAATTCGGCAGCTTGGACAGGGGCGTGACGCTGGACAATGGAACGGATCCCTAATCAGTTGGTGACAGAGCTGGCTCGCTACGCGTAGCTGCGGTCTATCCCACAAACAGGCAAGAATAAAAAAGGCCGCCCCAAGCTTGCGCCGGGCGGCCTGGTACGGAACGCGGAATTTATTCGGCGGTCGTCTTCTTGGCCGGCAGCTTTTCCTTGATGCGGGCCGACTTGCCACTACGGTCACGCAGGTAGTAGAGCTTGGCACGGCGTACGTCGCCGCGGCGCTTGACTTCCACGCCGGCGATCAACGGGCTGTAGGTCTGGAAGGTACGCTCCACGCCTTCGCCGCTGGAGATCTTGCGCACGATGAAGGCGCTGTTGAGACCGCGGTTGCGCTTGGCAATCACGACGCCTTCGTAGGCCTGAACCCGCTTGCGCGTGCCTTCGACCACGTTGACGCTGACGATGACGGTGTCGCCGGGTGCAAATTCGGGGATTTTGGTACCGAGGCGGGCAATTTCTTCTTGCTCGAGTGTCTGGATCAGATTCATGTTTACCTCAATGCGATCATGGTTGCGCCAGCGTCAGGATTGACACAGCCTCACAGTGGCCCGCAGGAGCGTGGGACGTGAAGCGGCCAGCCAGAGGATCGGAAAACCCATGATTATAGCCGCAAAGCGTCGTGTGGCCGGCTGTGCATGGGTCAGGCCAGGCTGGCCAGCAGCGCCTCGTCCCGTGCGTCGAGTTGTCCACGGCTGCGCGCCAGGACAATCAACTCCGGCCGGTGCAGCGCTGTCAGCCGCAGTCGCTGCTCCCGCCGCCAGCGTTCGATCTGCGCGTGGTGACCGGACAACAGGGCGGGCGGAACGGCCTGTTCCTGCCAAAGCTCGGGGCGGGTGTACTGCGGGCAATCCAGCAGGCCGTCGATGCAGGGGTTGAAACTGTCCTGCTGGTGGCTGCCCTCCTCACCCAGCACGCCCGGCTGCAACCGGGCCACGGCGTCGAGCAGAGCCATGGCGGCAATTTCGCCGCCGGAAAGCACAAAGTCGCCCAGGCTGATCTGCTCGTCCACCTCGCTATCGATGAAGCGCTGGTCCACACCCTCGTAGCGGCCGCATACCAGGATAGCGCCATCGCTGTCCGACCAGCGCTGCACTGCCGCATGGTCGAGCAGCTTGCCCATGGGTGAAAAGTAAAGCACCGGCCCAGCTTGGGTTCGCTCGCTGCGCGCCTGCTGCACGCAATCGCGCAGCGGTTGCGCCAGCATAACCATGCCCGGGCCGCCGCCAAAGGGTCGGTCATCCACCCGACGGTAGTTGCCCGGGGCATGGTCGCGCGGGTTGTGCAAGCGCACTTCCACCTGGCCGGACTCGTACGCCCGACGCGTCACGCCCTGCTGCAGCAGCGGCGTAAACAGGTCGGGAAACAGCGTGATGACATCGAAGCGCATGGAAGATTATTGCGCTGTGCGGGGCTGTACCGCGTGTTCCGCGCCGACGTGCCGCCGACGCCGAATCACGGCAACACCGTCAGTAGTCGGCCTGCCAGTCCACGGTGATGCGCCGGGCGGGAAGGTCCACATCATCGACAAAGGCGGCAACAAACGGAATCATGCGCTCCAGGGACTTGCCTTCCTGCAGATACTCCAGTACCAGCACGGTCTGGGCGCCCGTGGACAGCAACTCGCGTACGCTGCCCAAGACCAGGCCTTCGCGGTTGACCACGTCCAGGCCAATCAGGTCAACCCAGTAGAACTCGTCCTTGTCAACACTGGGGAAGCTGGAGCGCGCAATGAACACACGGGCCCCACGCAGGGCCTCGGCGCTGTCTCGGTCGGCGATGTCATGAGCGCTGGCGACCACGGTGTCGGCATGCTCCTTGGCCTGGCTGATAGCCAGGCGCACGGTGCCTGAAAAGGTCTTGGGCCCACGCTCGGCGGGCTGGAGAAACCAGCGTTTGGAGGAAAACAGGGCCTGGGGATCGCTGCTGAAGGGCAGCACCTTGAACCAGCCCTTGACGCCCCAGGCGTCTGCGATGCGTCCTACTTCGATGGCATCCGCCGGCAATTCGGCGGCTTCGAGTGTGACCATGGGTTGCGAGGTGACCGCACGGCCCCCGTGCGCGCGCAGCGCCGGGGACACGACCGGAATCAGGCTGCCTTGGCGGCGGCCTGGCCGATCAGACGCTCCACCGTCGGCGAAGCCTGGGCACCCACACCTTGCCAGTAGCTCAGGCGGTCCTGGGCAATGCGGATGCTTTCCTCATTGGCAGTTGCGATCGGGTTGTAGAAACCGATGCGCTCGATAAAGCGGCCATCACGGCGCGAACGCTTGTCGGCGACGACAATATTGAAGAACGGACGGGCCTTGGCTCCGCCACGGGCGAGTCGAATAACGACCATGATTTATCCTTTGCGTGGCGGTCCAGCAATCCCGCCATAGATTCCAGAGCATGAGACACGCGACATGACCACCCGGCCAGCGACACTCTGAAGAGCCTTCCATTATAGCGTTTCAACACTTATGCCCATCATCCGCAGCAGCGTCGAGGCCGATGTGCCCGCCATCACAGCCATTTACGGGCACCACGTGCGCCACGGCACAGGTACCTTTGAACTCGATCCGCCTTCGCTGGTCGACATGGCAGCGCGCCGGACAGAGGTTCTGCAACGCCGCTTGCCTTACCTGGTGGCGCAGCGGGAAGGCGTCGTGATCGGCTATGCCTATTGCAACTGGTTCCGGCCGCGACCGGCGTACCGGTTCACAGCCGAGGACTCCGTTTACCTTGCTCCGCAAGCCCAGGGACAAGGCATTGGCCGGGCGCTGCTGGCGGAGCTGCTGACCCGGGCTGGGCATGCCGGTCTGCGCAAGATCGTGGCCGTGATTGGTGACTCGGCGAATCTAGGCTCGATCCGTCTGCACGAGGCAATGGGTTTCAGTCCGGTGGGCGTGTTCAGTGCCGTGGGCTGGAAGTTCGAACGCTGGCTGGACATCGTGTTGATGGAGCTTGCCATCGGCCTGGCGGACCGCACGCAGCCCGAGGACCTGGTGGACCCGGCATGAAGAACAAGACCCTGGGCAGCTGGCTGGCCCTGCTTGGCGGGCCCCTGGGCCTGCATCGCTTCTACCTGTTCGGTATCACCGACATGCTAGGCTGGTTGCTGCCCATTCCGACTGCGTTGGGCCTGTACGGCGTCGAACGGGTGCAGGCGTTTGGCGTGGACGATCCGTGGAGTTGGATACTACTGCCGTTGCTGGGATTCACGATCGCCGGCTGTGCCCTGAACGCCATCGTCTACGGGCTGATGACACCACAGCGTTGGAACGCCCGCTTCAACCCGGACATGGATGCCGAGGCCAGCCCTGGCCAGACCGGCTGGCATACGATTGCGGCGGTGGTCGCCTCTCTGCTGCTGGGCACCACGGCGTTGATGGCCAGCATCGCCTTCAGCGGCCAACGCTACTTTGAATACCAGATTGAGGAATCGCGCAAGATCAGCCAGTGAAGGCTGTTGGTCTGTCCCGCAAGGAATACCCTAGGAGTCTGGGCGCCAGAACATGTGGCGACCGGACCGTTGGTGGCCAATTCCAGCAAGATTTTCTTGAAACCGCGCGGATGAGTCTCCTGGCTTCGTGCAGGAGGTCCTACAGGGCGTTTTCTGGACCCCTGGACTGG
>JANMKM010000201.1:0-2922 GCA_031372035.1 Rhodoferax sp.
AACTTCGGCCACCTGGGCGACGGCAACCTGCACTACAACGTGCAGGCGCCGCTGGACATGGATGCCCGGGCCTTCCTGCAGGCACACGAGGCTGACGTGAACAGTCTGGTGTTTGACAGCGTGCAGGCCTTCGGCGGCTCGATCTCGGCCGAGCATGGCATCGGCAGCCTGAAGCTGGACAAGCTGGTGCAGCACAAGTCGCCCACGGCGCTGGCGATGATGCGCGCCATCAAGCGGACGCTGGACCCGACCAACCTGATGAATCCGGGGCGGGTGGTGATGCCTTGAATTTCACTTGTCTTGTGATGCACTTTCGCAGCGCAGGATTAGGGTTTGTCGGGATATAGCGGGATTAACGTATCCATTAAAGTATCCGTTAATGGACGCATTGACGGAACTGACGGAAGTTTCGCTGCAGCATGCATTTGCGCTGGAGCAGTTGAACCATATCGGCACCGGCCTGGTCCGGCCCGAATGTGTGCTGGCGACGGCCCGCGGCGACGTGTACAGCGCCGACTGGCGCGGTGGCGTCGCCCACATCCGCCCTGACGGCTCCCATCACCTGTACACCGGCTGCTTGCCCGGGGGGGGCGAACTGCGGCCCAACGGCATCGCCCTGAACCCGGATGGCAGCTTTCTGCTGGCCCACCTTGGCGCCGACGATGGCGGGGTATACCGCCTGCAGCGTGATGGCCGCGTCGAACCCTGGCTGCTGCAGGTACACGGGCAGGCCCTGCCGCCCACCAATTTCGTGTTGTCGGATGCGGCTGGGCGCACCTGGATCACGGTCAGCACCCGCCAGCGGCCACGCTCGCTGGGCTACCGGCGCAGCTGCGACGATGGCTTTATCGTGTGTGTGCAAGCCGACGGCAGCGCCCGCATTGCAGCTGACGGACTGGGCTACACCAATGAAGTGGCCCTGCATCCGGATGGCCAGTGGCTCTACGTCAACGAAACCTTCGCCCGCCGCCTGTCGCGTTTTGCGCTCGCTGCCGACGGCAGCTTGGGCCAGCGCGAAACCGTAACCGAGTTCGGCGCCGGCACATTCCCCGATGGCCTGGCATTTGACGAGGCAGGCCATGCGTGGGTGGTGAGCATTGTCAGCAACCGCCTTATCAGGGTCGCACCCGATGGCAGCCAGAGGCTGTGGCTGCAAGATGCCGACCCGCAGCATTTGGCCTGGGTCGAGCGGGCCTATGACGCCGACTGCATGGACCGGCCGCATCTGGACGGCATCAGGAGCCAGGTGTTACGCAATATCTCCAGCATCGCCTTCGCAGGTGCCGACAGACGCACGGCGGTACTCGGCTGCCTGCTTGGCGAGCGTCTCGCAATGCTGCGTTTGCCTGCGCCGGGTGTGGCACCGATCCATTGGAATTACCCATGAGCCCACAAACCGCAGCCGCTGGCTCGTCGATGGTCGCTGCCGCCTACGAGCAGATTCGCCGCCGCATCCTGGACAACGTCTGGCCACCAGGCCACCGCGCGCTGGAGCAGGAGGTCGCCCTGGAGCTGGGCATGAGCCGCACCCCGGTGCGGGAAGCGCTGGTGCAGCTGCAAAACGAGGGCTTGGTGGAAGTGATACCGCGCCACGGCATGCGGGTGCTGCCGGTGTCGCCCACCGACATGCGCGAAATCTACGAAATCCTCACCGCGCTGGAATGCATGGCTGCAGAGCTGCTGGCACGGCGCAAACCGGGCGACGCGGAGCTGCAGCCCCTGATGGACGCGAGTGCCGCCATGGACCATGCGCTCAAGCAAGACGACCTCGATGCCTGGGCCCGTGCGGACGAGAGTTTTCACGCACAGCTGCTGGAGCTGGCGGGCAACCGGCAGCTGCAGGCCACGGTGCTCAACTATTGGGACCGGGCGCACCGCGCACGCATGTTCACGCTGCGCCTGCGGCCCAAACCTGTGAACTCGACCATCGAGCATCGCCAGTTGGTGGATTGCCTGCGCCGGGGCGACGCCGAAGGCGCAGCGCAGGTCAACCGGGCCCACCGTGAACGCGCCAACCGCGAGCTGCTGGCGATCTTCGAGCGCTTCAAACTGGCACAGATGTGAGCCCCATGGCGACTCACCACTACGCCATCGCAGTGCTGCCCGGAGACGGCATCGGCCGCGAAGTGATGGAGGCCGCACTCGCTGTGCTGCATGCCGTTGCTGCCCGTATCGGCCGACGTTTCGATACGGTGGCGCATCCCGCTGGTGCCCAGCACTACCTGGACAGCGGCGACTCCCTGCCAGCCGCCACCCTGGCCGCCTGCCGCCAGGCCCATGCCATCCTGTTCGGCGCCATGGGCCTGCCCCATGTACGCGCACAGGACGGCACCGAAATCATTCCGCAGCTCGACATCCGCTTTGCGCTCGATCTGTACGCCGGTGTGCGGCCGATCCGCAGCTGGCCGGGGCTGCCCGGTCCACTGTCGAACCCGCTGGCCGCCGGCATCGACCTTGTGCTGGTGCGCGAGAGCACCGAAGGCTTGTTCTACGCCCGCGGCCGCGGCGTGGTGCAGGCCGACGCCGCCTATGACACGATGATGATCTCGCGCGCCGGCACCGCACGGGTATGCGACTTCGCGCTGCGGCTCGCACGCCAGCGCAAGGCTCAGGGCAAACGCGGCCATGTGACCAACGTCGACAAGGCCAATGTATTTGCGTCGATGGCGTTCTGGCGCCGGATCTTCGAGGAACGGGCACTTGCCTTCCCGGATGTGACGACCGACCACGCCTATGTGGACGCTATGGCGCTCAACCTGGTGATGAAGCCCTGGGTCTACGACGTGCTGGTGACCGAGAACATGTTTGGCGACATTTTGTCGGACCTGATCGCCGCGCTGGTCGGCGGCATGGGCATGGCGCCGTCGGCCGACATCGGTGACCACTACGCACTGTTTCAGCCGGCGCACGGCACGGCGCCGG
>JANMKM010000263.1:0-3371 GCA_031372035.1 Rhodoferax sp.
GCCCCCGCGCACCGTGGCGAGCAGCCCGCATTCGCCCCCGCGCACCGTGGCGAGGAGCCCGCATCCGCCCCCGCGCCCGCGCACCGTGGCGAGGAGCCCGCATTCGCCCCCGCGCCCGCGCACCGTGGCGAGGAGCCCGCATCCGCCCCCGCGCCCGCGTGCGGGAGAGGGTTGGGGTGAGGGTGGGCCCTTACTTGGGCCGCGGACGCGGCAACCGTGGCTGCACCGCCGCCAGCCGGCCGCTGCGCAGTTCAGCCACCGTCTTGGCGACGGCACGGGCCACATTGCGCACTTCTTCCTGCAAAGCCAGGTCCAAGTCCAGCGCTTCATGGCTGGTGGCGTAGGGTTCGAAGTAGCCGATGTAGCGGTCCAGCCGCGCCTGTGCGCCGGCATCGATGAAACCCATCCAGTCCAGCCAGTCCGACAGGCCGCGGCGCGAGCCCTCGACGCCGGCCACGTCGCCATGCACGATCAGGCCGTAGGCGCGGCCGGCCAGATGCTGCGGGTAGTCCCAGCCCGCCAGCTCCAGCTCTTTTGCCTTGGCCGCCTTTTTGCCGCCGGTGGCGGTGGGGTCCGGGTTGCCGCCGTCGGCGCACACCAGGCGGTCGATCATCAGCTTCAGCGGACTCGGGCTCTGGTACCAGTAGACGGGCGTGGCAATGATGACGGCGTGCGCCGCCGTCCAGCGTTCGTAGATCTCGGCCATCCAGTCATTGGTCTGGTTCAGGGCGTGGTTCGGGTAGCAGCTGCAGGGCCAGTGGCACAGCGGCATGGCGGTGGATGCACAGCCCTTGCAAGGGTGGATGTTGCGGCCGTAGTCGGAGGTCAGCAGGCTCAGGTCCAACAGGTCAACCTCGATGGCGGAGTGCTCCAGCACCTCGCGCGCCAGACCGAGCAGGCGAAAGGTCTTGGAGATCTCGCCCGGGCAGGTGCCGTCATTGCGGGCCGAGCCGCAGACCAGCAGCACCCGCGACGGCGTGGCTGCATCACCCCAGCGCGCCTGGGCATCGGCCAGCCGTTGCCGCGCGGCCAGCCACTCGGTGGAGAGCTGATAGTGCGGGTCGGCGTAACCGGGGCCGGCGGCGCGGGTGCTTGGGGCCTTGCGGCCTTCGGTGTAGGCGTCCCAGGCCAGCGCCTCCAGCCGGGCGATGGCCGCGTCTTCGGCGCGGAACGCCGGATCGGCGTAGCTGGCGCGAAAGCGCAGGCTGAATGTGTCGCGCGGCAACGGCTGCGGTGCCTGCCCCTTGCGAATTTCAATCACGGCGAACTCCTGTGGCGTACGGATGTACACGCTAAGGTGGCGGCAGCGCTTGGTCAGTGCGCTGCCGCACACGTGGCTGCGTCGGCCAGCGCACAGACCGGGCGCTGGCGGGTGGCGTTCACTGGCGGGCCCATGACCTACCGGAAGCTGCCATGAAACACAACCTGTCCCGCCGAGCGGCGGCCATTGCCATCTTGGTTGTATTTGCCGTGTCCGGCTGCAGTGACAAGACCAAGCCTGCAGCGGTATCGACCGAAGTGCCGGTGCCGCAAGCCACTGGCGTGGTCCAGACCGAGGTGCTGGGTGTTGCGCCGGCAGGGGCTTCCAGCAATCCGGCGGTCGGTGGTGTCAAGACCGACATGAGCCGCGCCCAGCAGTCCACGGCGATGCCGATGCCAGGCCAGGTCAACGACCACTCCACGCCGCAGCCGGCGCTGGTGACCAAGTCTGCGGCAAAGCCCTGATTGCGGACTGGATCGGCGGCTCCACGTGCGCCGCCGCGGCGCTCCCAACGGCGACAACCCAGTTGCGGCGCAGACGCACAATTGCGCGCAGCGCTCGTGATGTCGTAGCCAACACTGCAGGGCGCAGCACGAAAGTAACCCCATGAGCAACACCCGGATCGAGACCGACAGCTTCGGCGCCATTGCAGTGCCTGCGGACGCGCTGTGGGGTGCGCAGACCGCGCGCAGCCTGCATTTCTTTGCCATTGGCGAGCAGCGCATGCCGCTGCCGCTGATCCATGCCCTGGCCTGGATCAAGTGGGCCGCAGCCCGGGTCAACGGCGAGTTGCAGTTGCTGGCGCCGGCCAAGGTGGCTGCCATTGCCGACGCCGCCTGGCGCGTCGCCCAGGGCGAGTTTGACGCCGAGTTTCCGCTCTCGGTCTGGCAGACCGGCTCCGGCACGCAGAGCAACATGAACGTGAACGAAGTCGTTGCCCGGCTGGCAGCGCGCGCCGGCACGCCGGTGCATCCGAACGACGACGTGAACCTGGGCCAGTCGTCCAACGATGTGTTCCCCACAGCCATGCATCTGGCCGTGGCACTGCAGGCACGTGACCGGCTGCAGCCGGCGCTCGAAGTGCTGCACACGGCGCTGGCGGCCAAGGCCGGCGAATTTGCTGCCGTGGTGAAGATTGGCCGCACCCACTGGCAGGACGCGACCCCGATCACGCTGGGCCAGGAGTTCGGTGGCTATTGCGCCCAGCTGGCGCTGTGCCGCAGCAGCCTGCGCCAGAGCCTCGTGGTGGTGCACGCGCTGGCGATTGGCGGCACGGCGGTGGGCACCGGCCTGAACACGCACCCGCAGTTCGGCACCCGAGTAGCGGCGCTGCTGGCACGCCAGCTCGAGCTGCCGCTGGTGCAGGCGAACAACCTGTTTGCTGCCATGGCCGCTCACGAGGCGCTGGTGGGCTACCACGGCGCGCTGAAGATGCTGGCCACCGCCCTGACCAAGATCGGCAACGACATCCGGCTGATGGGCAGCGGCCCGCGGGCCGGGCTTGGCGAGCTGCAATTGACCCAGAACGAGCCCGGCAGCTCGATCATGCCGGGCAAGGTGAACCCGACCCAGGTCGAGGCCCTGACCATGGTCTGTGCCCAGGTTTTCGGGCACGACGCGGCGATCGGCTTTGCCGCCAGCCAGGGCCAGTTCGAGCTGAACGTTTACAAGCCGCTGATCGTGCTGGACGCGCTCGACAGCACGCGGCTGCTGGCCGATGCGATGGGCAGCTTCGAGCGCCACTGCGTGGCCGGCATCAGCGTGAACACGGCGCGAGTGGCCGCGTTGCTGGCCGATTCGTTGATGCTGGTGACGGCGCTGGCGCCGCATATCGGCTACGACCGCGCCGCCGCCATTGCCAAGCAGGCGCATGCCCAGGGCAGCAGCCTGCGCGCGGCGGCGCTGGCACTCGGGGCGGTGACGCCCGAGCAGTTCGACACCTGGGTGGACCCGCTGCAGATGCTCGGTCCCAAGAGTGAAACGCTATGAAAACAGGAGTGTTCCGTGCCTGCTGCATGCGCTTAGCGGCCGGCTTCCTCTCTGAAAAGTCAAGCCACATCAGCCGCTACCCCCTCACCCCAACCCTCTCCCCCGAGTACGGGGGCGAGGG
>JANMKM010000265.1:0-4614 GCA_031372035.1 Rhodoferax sp.
CGATTCGACGAAGCTGCCAGTCTGGATCAAGGCAAACGAGACTTCCGTCTCGCCTTGGGCCAGTGTGACCACAGCATTGTCAGCAGGCAACAACGCCGTACCCACAAATGCCTGAAACTTGTCCGTCAGGTTGGACAGATGTAGCGTGATGGTGTCACCTGACTGTGCGGCTTCATTGAGGTACACCGTAAACCATTGGGTGTTGCCCTCAACCACCGTGGAAGCTTGCCCGGCCAGGCTGGTTGGGCTGAAGGCAAGGTCAGCCCAGGGTGTTGCGCCTTTGCCTTCCTGGATGGCAATCCTGATGCCGTCGAGCTTGATGCCCAAGTAGCCTTGAGGACCCTGTGCAGCCGCCAGGTCAAAGTTGTCGATAGTGATGGTGTTGGCGGTATCACCAGCCCGGGTGATGACAAGGCGCTTGCCGGTAGTGCTGTGCGTGTCGTTGTACACGGCCAGGCCAGCGTACTGACCGGAACCAAGATCAGCGGTCCACACGTCCCGCTTGCCTACCCCTTTGGCGGCGCCAATGGTTCGGTTATCGATCTCGATCGTGCCTTGGCCGTCAGAGTCCGTGACATTGTCTTTACCAAAATTATTGTCAAAGCGGTAGGTGTCAATACCAGCGCCACCTAGCAGACTGTCATTTCCTCCCTCTCCACTCAGCCCGTCGTCTCCAGTGCCGCCCAACAATTGGTCGTTGCCTTCACCTCCGTAGAGATCGTCGTCACCCGCGTTGCCTTCTACGTAGTCCTTTCCGCCCTTTGCGTCAATAAGGTCGTCGCCGGCGCCGCCATACAAGTGATCGGCAAAGCCCTTGCCCTCCAACACATCGGTGCCATCTGCGCCAAAAAGGTACTGGATACGCTGGTCGTTGGTGGCGCCAGCCCCGATGAGCAATTCAGTTGTGCTGGCCGCATCGAAGTAGCGGATGTTCGTATTGCCAGGCAGGATACCTGCTACGTTATCCGTATTGCGTTTAATGACCAAGGCCAACATGGCGGCTCGGTCATCAAGGTACCGGTTCGTGAAATTGACAGCTTGCCCGCCACTCTGCAATGCGAGATTGTCGGCTTCCCACTCTTGATGAGTGGCACTCCAGGCTGCGGACTGCCACAAGTTGTCAAGCGCGGTTTGGCCCTCTGCGCCGATCGGGTTGAACACAAAGGGAGTAAGAGTCTGCAACGCCACGAACGCTTGAAAATTGCTTCTGGACATGCCTCTTACAGTGGAGTCAATGGGTTTGAGCGCCACTTTCCCGTAGAGCGACAGGAAGACTGCATTCGGTTCGGGAGACTGCAGTGGTGAGCCACCAACGATTGCCTGAATCGCGCCATATAGCGCATTGCGATTCCCGTTGCCGGCATCCAGTGCGACCTTGTTGATCCCCAGCAATATCTCCACTGCATCGACCAGGTTTTCCAGGCTTCGGTTTTCTCCGCTGGCGGCAGCACGCAACAGATCACCAAAACCTGTCAGCGTCAGTGTCTTGTCCAACCGCTGCAGCAAGTCATACACAGCCAGCGCGTCGGTTACCTGGCGCTGGTCGTGGTTGTAGGAAGGAACCTTTGGGTCCGGCACATCGGTCGAGTACTGGTTCTCTATCGGAAGCGTGAGCTTTAGCCCTGGAAAGCCGCCGTGTCCGGCAATCAGGTTCAAAGCGTCACCCGCGTTGTTTGCCTCGCTTGAAACCACGTTGGTGATCAAGGTGTCTCCGACGGCTGGCACAGTGCCCCGTAAAGCACTGAAGAGCGCTTGAACTCGGGAGTCGTTGCCGAAACCGGGAGAGTTGAACGCAATGGCGCCATCAATGTTCGCCGGAAACAGGCCGGCAAAGGCCATGGCCAAATGGCCACCGAGTGACGATCCAGTAACGGTGACCCTGGCGCCTGGCGTCTGCTCAAACAAGTCCGCCACTTCGCCAGTGGCTACCGCGTCGGCGATGCGAGTCACGATATTGGCTCCACTGCCTGGCGCGAATTGCGGCACGCTCAAGCCTTTTGGCATGCTTACCCGTTGCCACCAGTTGTGCATTTGAATGATTTGACTGACCGCAGCGCCGTAGAAGCGAATCTCATTGACGGCTTGCACATCGCTCGTCGTGTCGAGAATGTTCTGTTGTTGATACCCTCGAAAACTAATGAAGACCTGTGTCGAGCTTTCTGCCGACGCGCTCTTGAACACCGTCACGTCAAAACTGGTCGTGCCGCTGCCACCAGCAGAGGTGGCGTCGCTAAAGGTGGGAAGCGCAACATCGAAGCGCCGCGAAAAGCGAGTCGCCTGAGTCGAGGCAAAACCGTACTGATCGCCGTTCAGAGTTGTAAGTCGATCTTCGGCCGGTGGACCGGCTTGGTTAAATTGCCCATACCCACCGAGCGCGAGTTCCGCCAAGTCAATGAGTTGTGCTGTGTTCATTTTTGACTCAATATGTTGCGGCGAGGGTGATTCACGAAAACATTTATGTCTAAGCGGTCGCGCTCTGTCGTTACGGGGCAGTTCCGGATTTCATCGGGATCAATGGAGACAATTCCGCCTCCAGAACGTTGATAGGCGAATCGCTCACCAAGAATTTTGTCGTCACTCGTCCGCACTATTCGCTCTGTGTACTTCACGACGCTGGGATTCTTTTTGTTCAGAATTTCAACCACGCGGGTCTCAATCACGAAAGGGTGCCTTTCAGGCGACCCGCCTTCGATTCGCCACGGTATGCGCAAGCGACTTACTGGTTTCGTTTCCGTAAAGTACTCAGGTGTCTCCGGCGCCATCGCTGTCTCGTACACCCGTGTCGCCACATCCGCCCCACCGTTTGCCGCACACAGCGCGTCGATCCTGTCGTCCCAGCGCTTTACGTCCCAACTGGCGTAGTACATGTAGCCGAGCAACGCCAGCAGACCACAGAACATGAAGCCGGGCACGCTGAAAAGGAATTGCGAGAACTTCATGGCGCTCTCCCGTTGGGCAGGAAGAAGCCTTGCCTTTGGCAGCAAGCACGGAGCAGACCTGTCATGCAGTCCTCCTACGCTTCATCTTGGCATTCACGTCACGGCTACAAACGCAGCAACACGGGCCATCGGCACTTTGCGTCCGAGCGTCATGGCCAAGAGCCTTGTTGAAAATGAGAAAACTCTATCCCTAGCCGCCGTGCCTGGCTATCCTACAAAAGGGGGAATTTGAGGTTGCAGCGAACTAGGGTTTACCCTTAGTTGCCGAGTTCCGGAATGTAGGCCCGACCTGCCTTTGCCGAAGCGGAAAGGCTCGAATCTCTTCCAGATAGAGCACGGAGCCCTACCGGCGCCAACTGCCGGCCCTGGGACTGCTCGCTACGCACCGCGACTGGCAGGGCCAGGGTGCTCCAGGCGAATCCAAGCAGCGCTTGGCGCCGCGCCTGTGCAGTGCTTGCAGCACGTTCTCAGTGGCAACATTGCCCGCAAGGCGCATAAATGAAGCACGGAGCTATACTGAAAACGTAGCAATGGCCTTCGCAAATGCACACACAACGTAGGCGATTGGAGCGCGCCCGCCGCGCTTCTTTCCGGTGGGTTTTATGTACAATAAAGCGTACACCTCAACAAGGCCCGCGATCATGGACGCCATTACCTACACTGCTGCTCGCGCCAACCTGGCCAGGACGATGGATCGGGTATGCGACGACCATGAAGCATTGATCATCACCCGCAATGGAGAGCAGTCCGTTGTGATGCTGTCCCTTGACGACTTCAAGTCCTTGGAGGAGACGGCATACTTGCTGCGCAGCCCGGCCAATGCGAAACGCCTGCTGGCCGCTGTGGAGGCGCTGCAGGACGGCAAGGGCAAGGAACGGAAGCTTGCCAAGTGAAATTGCTTTTTGCGGAGCAGGCCTGGGAAGACTATGGGTACTGGCAGCAACAAGACAAGCGCATGGTGAAACGGATCAATGAACTCATTGAACACACCAGGCGGGAGCCGTTCACCGGTATCGGCAAGCCTGAGCCACTGAAACACGCCTTGGCGGGTTTTTGGTCACGGCGCATCACGGACGAACACCGGATGGTCTACAAGCCTGAAAAAGGCGCGCTGCTGATTGCGCAACTTCGCTACCACTACTGAACGCTGCCCGTTGTTTCGCTACTGCGCGTATTCGCCCCCGGGGAGTGGCGCTGCGGTGATCATCTGCGCGGCCTCTTGTGGTTCTCGTGCAGGAACCAGGACGCCAGCAACAGAATACATCCCAGCGCAGCGAACACCGCGCGTATCGACTCGCCAACAAGCGCCGCTGCACACGCAGCCGCGCCAGCAATTCCGAGCCCGAACAGGAGTGCCTGCCAACCGCGCTCGCTCAACAGCGGCTCACTGTCCGATCTCAATACGACCAGTCGCGCTCCCACATACGAGAACAAACACCCAAACAACAATAGCAGCAAGAGCAGAACGGATGTACCTATCCAGTCGCGTTTCATCGGTTCTGAAGGAGACGCGGCCAATACTGCGAGGAACAGCAGGAACAAGACACCGCACGCAGCCACCGGCACCCCGATTATGATGCGCACAACTCTCGGAACGTGGACGATGCGGCTGAATTCGCCCCCTGGGTCTGCCATAGGCTTTAGCGCTAAAGCTGTCCGGCACGCAGCAGCATGC
>JANMKM010000284.1:0-4695 GCA_031372035.1 Rhodoferax sp.
AGGTCGTAGCTGTTGAGCTTGAGCTTGTAGCCACTGCGCAGCCCGGCGTTCTCATCGATGTCGATGGACAAGGTGGCCACAGCGCCATCAAAGGCAAGCTTGACATGGCGATATTGGTCGGGGTGGGTCTGGTATTCGACGCGCGGCTGGGTAACTGTGCTCATGGGTTGGTCTCCAAAAAATATGTCAATCAATGCAGGTCGTTGCTCGAGTGACATGAATAATAATGCATAACAACAATCATGGTCAAGCAGTTTGTTGCATATTTCGGAGAAATTTAGGCTGGCAGCCGTAACAACTCGCGCACCATGGAGCGCAGCGCATGGAAAGTGGGCTCCAGCGGCTGGGCGCTGGTGTCGAGCTTGAGCTGGGACTTGCTATAGAAGGCCGCGCGCCCGGCCAAAATGCTTTTCAGGTCTGCCATGGCCTCTTTGCTGTGGGCCATGGGCCGCAAGTCGCCCTGGGCCAGCACCCGGTTCATATGGTCTTCCGGGTCGGCATGCAGCCAGACCGTAGTGCAGTGGGTCAGCAATTGGTTGAAGGTGGCCGGGTCCGACACGACACCGCCGGGCGTGGCAATCACCGCCTCTGGATAGATCTGAATCGCTTCTTCCAGGGCACGGCGCTCATAGCGGCGGTAAGCATTCATGCCGTAGAGGTTCTGGATTTCGTTGACGCTGCAACCGGCAAACTTTTCGATCTCGCGACTCAGTTCCACAAAGGGAAAGCCCAGATCATCTGCCAGCATCTGGCCGAGAGTGGACTTGCCCGCGCCGCGCAGGCCCACCAGTGCCACCCGCGGATTGGCCAACGGGGTTCCACCGCCGGTTCCTAGTGCTTCGCCAATGGCAATGCGCGCTCTGCGCAAGGTGGCCTCGTCGGCCCGCTCCAGCAACTCGCGTATCAATAGCCACTCCGGGTTGGAGGTGGTGACATCACCCAGCAACTCAAACAAAGAGCAGTGCAGCGCACCCGCGACCTGTAGCAGGATCAGGATGGAGGCATTGCCATCCCCATACTCCAGATTGGCAAGATGGCGCTCGGACACATCGGCAGCGGCCGCCACCGCCTTTCGTGTCATGCCTCGACGCGCCCGCAGAGTGCGTACGCGGTCGCCAAGACTCACCAGAAAAGGGTTTTTCTTCGGCGGTAGTGTGCCGATTTCAGCAGTCAAGGGGCTGCTTTGGAGCGGTTGGAGTTCAGTCTGCATAGTGAATTTCAGAATAAGCCCGCAGATATGCAATATATTGCTTGACAGCGGGATTGATGAGCTTTATTCTTCATCTGCGCACAATAATTCATGTTGTGCGGATTGACAAGCCTGAAACGCAAATTGGAGTGAATTGTGTCCCCCATCGCTGCATCCCCTTGCGCTGAAGCACCTTCTGCCGTTACTCATTTTCGCGAACGGATCGCCAGCCTGACCCGCCAAATCGCTGGCAAGCCGCTGGACGCCAACCTGGATGCCTGGCTGAACCAGGAGCATGGTGCAGGCAGCGCCAGTTACCCCACGGTGACCAACGGACACGCCCTGGTGCTGTACCTGCTGCCAAACGGCCGGATTGAATTCACGGCGGCCGCATGAGCAACACCACGATGGCTGCCTCGATGGAACTCTTGCCCAACTATCTGGGCGGTCAGTGGCATCTCGGCACGGGCCCTGGAACACTCTTGATAGACCCGACAACCGGTGCCGAACTGGTGCGCGTGGACGCCACGGGGCTGGACCTCGCGGCCGGCTTTGCCTTTGCACGCGAACAGGGCGGGGCCGCCCTGCGCGCTTTGAGCTACCGGCAGCGTGGCGCCTTGTTGGGCTCGGTGCTGAAGGTCTTGCAGGCAAACCGCGATGCCTATTTTGAAATTGCCAGCGCCAACAGCGGCACCGTGAAAAGCGACTCGGCTGTCGACATTGACGGCGCACTCTTCACCTTGGGTGTCTACGCCAGGATGGGTGATAGCCTGGGCGACAAACACTTCCTGCTCGACGGCGAGCCCGTCCGCCTGGGCAAGGACCCCTTGTTTCAGAGCCAGCACATCCAGGCGCCCACGCGTGGACTGGCCCTTTTTATCAACGCCTTCAACTTCCCGGCCTGGGGCCTGTGGGAAAAGGCTGCACCGGCCCTGCTCTCCGGTGTCCCGGTCATCATCAAACCGGCCACCACCACGGCCTGGCTGACGCAGCGCATGGTCAAGGACGTGGTGGACGCAGGCATCTTGCCCGCTGGCGCCTTGTGTGTCATCTGTGGCAGCTCTGCCGGTCTGCTGGACCAGCTTCAAGCCTTTGATGTGCTTTCATTTACCGGATCGGCCGAAACCGCCGCCGTGATCCGTTCGCACCCGGCTGTGGCGCAGCGATCGGTGCGCATCAATATCGAGGCCGACAGCCTGAACTCCGCCCTGCTTATGCCCGGCGAATCCATGGGCAGCGAATCCTTCGAATTGCTGGCCAAGGAAGTGGCACGCGAGATGACGGTCAAGTCCGGCCAGAAGTGCACCGCCATTCGCCGCGTCTTCGTGCCTGAAAACCTGTATGCTTCGGTGGCCAAGGCGATAAGCGCGCGCTTGGCAAAGACCACGGTTGGCAACCCGCGCAACGAGGCCGTAGGCATGGGTCCGCTGGTGAACCGCACCCAGTTCGATACGGTCCGTGGCGGCCTGCAGTTTCTCAAGGTGCAAGCCGAAGTGCTGCACGATGGCGCTGGCCATGGGCTGGTGGATGCCGACGCTTCCTCATGCTGTGTTGGCCCGACACTTTTGGGCACACGCACTGCGGACGGAAGCGATGGCAGCGACCGCGTGCATGACACCGAAGTCTTCGGCCCGGTGGCCACCCTCATGCCCTACCGTGACCTGGCCCATGCATTGCAGTTGGTACGACGCGGTCAGGGTTCGCTGGTGTGTTCGCTGTATGGCAGCGACCCGGCCACCCTGGCGCAGGCTGCCGCAGAACTCGCGGACAGCCACGGCCGTATCCACATCATCTCGCCCGACGTTGCCGCCCTGCATACCGGGCACGGCAATGTGATGCCGCAGTCCCTGCATGGCGGGCCGGGCCGGGCCGGAGGTGGAGAAGAACTCGGAGGTCTGCGCGCCCTGAACTTTTACCACCGGCGTTCTGCGCTGCAGGCCAGCACCGGCGTACTGGCCCGACTGACTGAACCACAAGCTGTTGCAACGGCGGCTGCCTGATACAACAACAAGGAGACCCACCATGTCCGCAGAGACCGCTACCACCGAAGAGCCGACAGCGCTGCCCGCGAAGTTCAACTTTGCGCAGCATCTATTGCAACTCAATGCACAGCGGCCCGCCAAGACCGCCTTTCTGGACGACCACGGAACGCTCAGCTACGGTGACCTGGACGGCCGCGTCCGCCGCGTGGCGGCAGGACTGCGCGCACTGGGCATACGGCGCGAAGAGCGCGTGCTGTTGCTGATGCACGACTGCTGTGACTGGCCGGTCAGCTTTTTGGGTGCCATGTATGCAGGCCTGGTTCCAGTGGCGGTCAACACCCTGCTGACGGCTGATGACTATGCCTACATGTTGGAGCTTTCCCGGGCCCTGGCTGTACTCGTGTCTGGTGCATTGCTGCCGGCACTGACAGCGGCCATGGCCAAGTCCGACCACGAGGTTGGCAAAGTGGTGGTGTCGTATCCGATAGCCCCGCTGCACCCGTCAGAAGTGGAGTTTGAGGCCTTTGTACAGGCCCACCAACCGCTGCACAAGCCCGCATCCACCAGCCCGGATGACCCCGGCTTCTGGCTTTATTCCTCTGGTTCCACCGGCCGTCCCAAGGGTACGGTTCACTCGCACGGCAACCCCTACTGGACAGCCGAACTGTATGGCAAGCGTGTTCTGAAACTGCAGCAAGACGATGTCTGCTTTTCGGCGGCCAAACTGTTTTTTGCGTACGGCTTGGGCAATGCCCTGAGCTTTCCGATGAGCGTAGGCGCCACCACCATCCTGATGGGTGAGCGCCCCACGCCCGACGCCACTTTCAAACGGTGGCTAGGTGCGACTGGTGGACAAAAGCCGACTGTCTTCTTTGGTGCTCCCACAGGATTTGCGGGCATGTTGGCCAGCCCGCATTTGCCGGCGCGCGGTGACGTGGCCATGCGCCTGGTGTCTTCTGCTGGAGAGGCCCTGCCGGCCGATTTGGGTTTGCGCTTCAAGCAACACTTTGGCGTGGACATTGTGGATGGCATCGGCTCCACCGAAATGCTGCACATCTTCCTGTCCAACCGACCGGAGCGTGTGCGTTACGGAACCACCGGCTGGCCAGTGCCCGGCTACGTGGTGGAACTCCGCGGTGACGACGGCAAGGCCGTGGCCGACGGTGAGCCCGGTGACCTGTACATACAAGGCCCATCAGCCGCCATGATGTACTGGGGGAACCGCGACAAAACACGCGAGACCTTTCAAGGCGGCTGGACCAAAAGCGGTGACAAATACCTGCGCAATGAGGACGGCAGTTATACCTACGGTGGACGCAGCGATGACATGCTCAAGGTTAGCGGTATTTATGTGTCGCCGTTTGAGGTCGAGGCCACGCTGGTACAGCACGCAGCCGTGTTGGAGGCGGCGGTCATCGGTGTTCCGGATGGCGAGGGTTTAACCAAGACCAAAGCCTTTGTAGTCCTCAAGTCCGGTGCAAGCGTGACCGCAGAAGAGCTCAAGACCTTTGTGAAGGACAAACT
>JANMKM010000331.1:0-11183 GCA_031372035.1 Rhodoferax sp.
TGGAGAACTGTGCAACATGATGAGCAGCCCGAACCGCAAATTCCTGTGGCGACTGGCCGGTACTGCAGTGCTGGGCCTGGCCTGCCTCGCAGCCAACGCACAGGCGGTGTACCGCATCGTCGGCGCCGATGGTCGCGTCACCTATTCGGACAAGCCACCCGCTGCGGCGGACAACGTCACAGTGTCCGGCCCGGCGGGTACCCGGGTGTCAAACACCGCACCAGCCACGTTGCCCTACGAGTTGCGCCAGGTTGCCAGCCGCTACCCGGTCACGCTCTACAGCTCGGCCAATTGCGGCCCGTGCAGTGCCGGACGCAACATGCTGATGCTGCGCGGGGTGCCGTTCACCGAGCGCACCATCAACACCAATGAAGATACCCAGGCCCTGCAACGCCTGAGCGGCGAGAATTCGCTACCCTTCCTGACCATTGGTGGCCAGCGCATCAAGGGTTTCTCCGACGTGGAATGGCAGCAGTTCCTGGACGCCGCCGGTTATCCCAAGGCATCGCAGTTGCCACCCAACTACCGCAACCCGGCTGCCACGCCGCTGGTGGCTGTGCAACAGCCGGTGGCGCCAGAAGCCCAGGCCAAGGCCGAGCCGGCTGCCAACCCGGCAGACAGCCTGCCACCACCGCCGCCACCGGCCAACGACAGCAATCCGGCCGGCATCAAGTTCTAAGCCTCGGCCGGCGCTGCCGGCTGGTCAAAAGTCCAGGGTCTGCACGCCCTCGGCCGTGCCGAGCAGGCAGTGCCGGGCGCGCTGGTGTGCAAACACACCGACCGTCACCACGCCCGGCCACTGGTTGACCTCCGACTCGAACGCCAGCGGCTCCCGGATCTGCAAGCCGCGCACGTCCAGGATGAATTGGTCGTTGTCGGTGCGCAGTGGCTGCCCATCGGGCGCAAGCCGCAGCACGGCACTTCCGCCCAGCACGACAAAACGGCGCTGGATGTGGGCGACGGCCATCGGGATCACCTCCACTGGCACAGGAAAGACCCCCAGCACCTGGACCATCTTGGAGCGATCGGCTATGCAGACAAAACTGCGTGCCAGTGCCGCCACGATCTTCTCCCGGGTCAGGGCCGCGCCACCACCCTTGACCATGCAGCCGGCGCCATCGATCTCATCGGCGCCGTCAATGTAGATTGGCAGTTCGACCACATCGTTGGCCTCGTACACCGGGATGCCATGGGCCAGCAATCGCGCCGTGCTGGCCTCAGAGCTGGACACCGCCCCGCGGATCCGGACCGCACTGCCGGCCAGCGCGTCGATGAACTTGTTGACCGTGGAGCCGGTGCCAACGCCGACCAGACTGTCCGGTTGCACGTAGCGCAGTGCGGCCTGGGCCACCATGGTCTTGAGTTGGTCCTGGGTCGGTTGCATGGAATCTGTGGCCTCGGCGAGTGATGGGTGAAGGAATGGGAAAATCCGGCATCGCAGATCGACGCCGGTAGTCCGGAATTATCCAATGTCCCTTGTCCCCTACGCCTTGGCGCGCCCCTTCCTGTTTGGCCTGGACCCGGAGGCGGCACACGATTTGACGCTGGCGGCGCTGCGCCGAACCCAAGGTACACCACTGCAATGGGCCTGGTGCCAGACCCGGGTGGACGACCCGGTCGAACTGGCCGGGCTGCGCTTTCCCAACCGCGTCGGCCTGGCCGCCGGACTGGACAAGAACGCGCGCTGTATCGACGCGCTGGCCGGTTTTGGCTTCGGCTTCATTGAGGTCGGCACCGTTACGCCGCTGGCCCAGAGCGGCAACCCGAAACCGCGCATGTTCCGTCTGCCGCAATCGCAGGCCCTGATCAACCGCCTTGGCTTCAACAATGACGGGCTGCAGGCCTTCGTTGCCAATGTCCAGCGCTCGGCCCTGTACCGCAGCCGCAGCGCCAGCCCGAAAACGGGCGGGCGTATGCTGCTGGGCCTGAACATCGGCAAGAACGCGGCCACGCCGATCGAGCGCGCCGCCGACGATTACGTGGCCGGATTGCAAGGTGTCTATCCCTATGCAGACTACGTCACGGTGAACATCTCCAGCCCAAACACCAGCAACCTGCGCAGCCTGCAATCTGACCAGGCGCTTGACGCGCTGTTGGGCACGCTCGCGCAGACCCGTTATGCCCTGCAGGACGCGCATGGTCGCCAGGTTCCGATCTTCGTCAAGATCGCGCCCGATCTGGACGCCATCCAGGTGGCCGTGATTGCACGCAGCTTGCAGCAGCATGGCATGGACGGCGTGATCGCCACCAACACCACGCTCAGCCGCGAGGCGGTGCAGGGTCAACACTACGCCCATGAACCCGGGGGACTGAGCGGTGGGCCACTGCTGGCAGCCAGCAACGCCGTGATCGGGCAATTGCGCTCGGCCTTGGGATCGGGTTTTCCGATCATTGGTGTCGGGGGCATCATGAAAGCCGAGGACGCACTGAGCAAGATTGCTGCCGGCGCCAATGCCGTACAGATCTACACCGGCCTGATCTACCAAGGCCCGGAGCTGGTGCTACGCACCGCCACCGCTCTCAGGAACGGCGTTTGAGCCCATCCAGATTGCGCAGACCGCTAGCTTTTTTGTAGTAAATTGCAACCAGTGACTGCCGCAGCGCAGCGCTATGCCAGAGCCATGGGCTGGGCATTCCAGCGTTCGCGCCAGGCCAGGAACTCGGCCGCAGGCAAGGGCCGGCCCATGAAGTAACCTTGGGCTTCGTCGCAGGCCAGCGCCCGAAGCTTGTCCCAGATCAGGCGGTTCTCCACGCCTTCGGCCACCACCGTCAGGCCCAGGTTGTGCGCCAGATCGATAGTGGAACGCACGATCTTGGCGTCGTCATCGTCTTTCTCCATGCCCATGACAAAGGACTTGTCGATCTTCAGTTCGTCCACCGGCAGGCGCTTGAGGTATGCCAGCGACGAGTAGCCGGTGCCGAAGTCATCAATCGACAGCTTGAAGCCACGCTGTGACAGACGGTTCAGGGTGGTCTCGGCGCGCTGCGGGTCGTCCATGATCGCGCTCTCGGTGATTTCCAGGCAAAAAGCATCTGCCGCGGCACCATGCCGGCTCAGAATGGCGTCGAGCCGGGCCGGAAATTCGAGGTCCAGCAGATCCCGCGTGGACAGGTTGATCGAGATCCGCAGCGCCTGCCGCGGCAATTGCAGGCTGGCGCACAGGCGAGCCGCCTCGTCAAACATCCACAGCGTGAGCTGACGCACGAATCCGGTCTGCTCGGCAAAGGGAATGAAGGACATGGGTGGCACCAGGCCGCGCTGCGGGTGCTGCCAGCGCACCAGTGCCTCGGCTCCCACCACCAGTGAGCTGTCGAGCGTGATCTTGGGCTGCAGGAACAGCCGCAGTTCATCGTGCTCCACAGCATAACGCAGCTCTGACAGCAGCGACAGGGTCTGGCTGCTGGAGGAGTCGAGCACTGGATCGTAAAGCTGGGTCACCGTGGTCTTGGTCTTGGCCACGTACATGGCGATTTCGGCCCGGCTGAGCAAGGCATCGGCATCCGCGGCATGGGCGGGCCAGCAGGCGACGCCAAAGCCGGCGCTCAGGTCCACGGTCTGGTCCTCGAAAGCCAGCGGCACTTCAAAGGATGCCGCGATGCGCTGCGTGATCTCCATCGCCTGCTGCGCATCACAGCCGCTGAGCAGGATCGCAAACTCGTCGCCGCCGAGCCGCGCCACCATGTCGTTGGGACCGTTGACTTCACGCTGCAGCCGCTTGGCCACCGCGTGCAGCAGCAGATCGCCAAAGGAATAGCCCAACACATCGTTGACGTGCTTGAAGCGGTCCAGGTCCAGCAAGACCACGGCCAGGCGGCCGGTGTTGGCATCGCCGGCGGCGCTGAACTGCTCGATCGCCTGCTGCACGGCATCACGAAAGCGGGCCCGGTTGGGCAAACCGGTCAGGCGGTCCCAGTAAGCCAATTGCCGGATCTCGGCCTGCTGGGCACCAATGTTGATGCGCATCCGGTCAAATGCCTTGGCCAGACCACCGATCTCGTCGCGCCGGTCGGTGTGCTCCATGGGTGTGTCGTACTTGCCGCGGCCCAGGCGCTCCGTGGCATGCACCAGTGAACGCAGCGGCGTGGTCACGCGCCGGGCTGCGATAACGCTGCCAATACCAAACAGCACCACCCCCAGGGCCGTGATCCAGGCCAGCGCCAGTTCGGTGCGGCGAAAGGGCTCGACCACCTCGCCGACGGAGCGCAACAGCACGGTGCGCACCGCGTCGGCCCCGAGCTTCACGCTGCGAGTGACCAGCACATCACCATCCAGTTGCAGATCGCTGTTGCCTCCGCCCTGCTCCAACAATTGCTGCTGCAGCGCTGGCGCCAGGGTGCTGATCACGATCTGCTCGGCGGCGCCCGGTGCATGGCTGATCAGGGCCAGATGCACGTCAGACAAGGCACGCATGTCATCGGCCAGCTTCTGCCGGATCGGAAAGCCCATCAGCACCCAGCCGATCAGCACCGGCGCCTTCATCGGCACCATCACGAATTGGTAGGGCGCGCCGGCCACGAGTGCAATCTGCCCGGCCAGCGGTGCCTGCGCCAGGGGCTTGACCATCTGCGCCAGCATCGGCCCCAGAGCATCTGCGTTCTGGCCTTCGCCCACGGCACGCAGCGCCAGGTTGGTATCCATCAGCGCCGTAACCGTGGCGCCAATGCGGGCACCATGGTTATCCAGCGCCGAGCGGATGGTGTCGATGTCGCCGCTGCTGACAGCGGCGCGAAAGCCATAGTCCGCTGCCAGCAAAGCTGCGCCCTGCCCCAGCGTTTGTGCATTCTGGTCCAGCAGCCGCAGCCAGACCCGCTCACCCACCACCAATTCCTGACCGATCTGACGCCGCGCGCTCTGGTCGATGCTGATGCGCACGGCGCTGAACACTGCTGCCTGCACCAGCAACAGCAGTGCCAGAGACAGGGCGACGATACGCGAGGACAGGCCCCACCCGCCAAGGTCGAAGCCTTGCCTCATGGAGTGACCGGAATCTTGAGCGTGACTGACACCGGCTCCGCGCCCACGACGAGGGCCTGGTCCAGCGCGGCCGCGCCCATCGGCAGCGCCGGGTGCCAGCTGCGCAAACGGTAGGTACCAGGCGGCACGTTGGCCAACATCAGCCTGCCCGTGTCCGCGCTGCGTCCATAGTAGGGCGTGTCCACCACCACCACCCAGGCCGCCATGTTGTCGTGGATGTTGCAGCCCAGCACGGCTATGCCGCTTCGGTCAAACAGCACAGGATTGGCAGCCACGCCGGCGTACAGTTTGAGCTCGAAGTTTTTCACCGGGGAAAACGAATAGACGTGGTGCCGGACCGTATCGCGGTTCGGAAACTGGACCGATGAGCCCAGGGGGATGACCGTGACCCGTGGCTCGAACTGCTTGTTTGCCTGCGCGATCTCGGCACCCTGCAGCGGGCGCACCGCGGCACGCGCCTGGGGCGACTCGAGAAACACCACCGCATCTGCCAGCGGCTTGGAGGCGGCGTCTTGCAGCTGCACCTGCACCATGCCGGCCCGCGCCGCCGACCCCAACATCAGTAGACCCAGCAATGCTGGCACTGCGGCAACGACGCCGGTTGCGCGGGAGACCCGAGGGGTACCAAGCATGTCGCGAACTACTGCCATCACCAATCCTTTATACCCGAGACTCCAGGCACAGCGTGACCCAACGCCAGCGGCGTTACAAGAGGCCCGCCACATGCTCGCCAATGGCCAATGCACTGGTCAAGCCAGGCGATTCAATGCCAAAGAGGTTGACCAGCCCGGCTATGCCGTGCTCTGCCGGACCCTGGATCAAGAAGTCTCGCGCCGGCTCACTGGCAGTATTGATCTTGGGCCGGATGCCGGCATAGCCCGGCAACAAGGCGCCGTCAGGCAGACCCGGCCAGTACTTGCGCACCTCGGCATAAAAGCCCTGCGCCCGCTGCGGATCCACCTGCAGTTCGTCCGGCCCATCGACCCACTGCACATCGGGACCGAATTTGGCCTGGCCACCCAGGTCGAGAGTAAGGTGCACACCCAATCCCGCAGCTTCAGGTACCGGATAGATCAGGTGCGAAAACGGCGCTTTGCCAGCCAGGCTGAAGTAGCTGCCCTTGGCAAAGCTCGCGCGCGGCAGTAGAGCCAGCGAAAGACCATCGAAGCGCTGTGCCAGCGCCACGGCCGCCAGGCCAGCGGCGTTGACCAACTTGCGCGCATGCACCCGGGTGCCGTCGGCGGCTATCAGTTCCATCGCGTTCGGTGCAATCCGGACGCGCTCCAGCGGCGAGTTGAATGCCACCATACCGGAAGCGCTCTCAAGTTCTCCCTGCAGCGACAACATCAGGCCATGGCTGTCCACAATGCCGGTGCTGGGAGAGTGCAGGGCTGCCACGCAGTGCAACTGCGGTTCCATGCCTTGCGCCTGCTGCGCGCTCATCCATCGCAGATCGGTCACGCCGTTGGCCTGCGCCCGGCTGGCGATACCCTGCAGCTGTGCCGCCTGTTCGGTCCCGGTGGCAACGATCAGCTTGCCGCAACGCCGATGCCCCACGCCGTGGCTGGCGCAATAGTCGTACAGCAGTGCCTTGCCCCGCACGCACAGGCGGGCCTTGAGCGAACCAGCGGCATAGTAAATACCAGCATGAATCACTTCGCTGTTGCGTGAGCTGATACCAGTGCCGATACCGGGCGCGGCTTCAAGCACCAACACCTCATGTCCGGCCAGGGCCAGCGCACGGGCCACGGCCAGACCAACCACGCCTGCGCCGACTACGACACAGTCCAGGGTGTCCACCATACTCAGAGCAATCCAGGGTTACGGCCCGGCAGATGCTGGCGCAAAGTCACTGTCATGCCAGAATTGTCGCCCACTCCCGTGGGCCGGCTGCGAACTCACCGCCCCAGCAGCAGCCGGCGTTCCCCAGCCTGATGGGCATGCGCCGAGCCGCTCAAGCGGAAAGCCTGGACCACTTGGGCCAGACGCTGCGCCTGTTCACGCAAACTGTCGGCGGCGGCGGCAGACTGCTCCACCAGGGCGGCGTTCTGCTGCGTCATCTGGTCCAGCTCGGCCACAGCCGTATTGACCTGGCCAATGCCGTCACTCTGCTCGGCAGCCGCAGCAGTGATCTCACCGATGATGTCGGCCACGCGTTTGACCGAGCCGACAATCTCGGTCATGGTCTTGCCGGCATCGGCCACCAGGCGCGAGCCCGAGTCCACCTTTTCCACTGAAACCGCGATCAATGTCTTGATCTCCTTCGCAGCCTCCGCCGAACGCCCGGCCAGGCTGCGCACTTCGCTTGCCACCACTGCAAAACCTCGGCCCTGCTCGCCGGCCCGGGCCGCCTCGACCGCTGCATTGAGCGCAAGGATGTTAGTCTGGAAGGCGATGCTGTCGATCACGCCGATGATGTCGGCGATCTTGCGGGCGCTGGTATTGATCTCCTCCATCGTGGTCACCACCTGGCCCACCACTTCGCCGCCACGGGCGGCTATTCCGGCCGAGGACGAAGCCAGCTGGTTGGCCTGGCGTGCCGCGTCGGCGGACTGACGCACCGTGCCGGTGAGTTGGGCGGTGGATGATGCGGCTCGCTGCAAATTGCTGGCCGTTTGCTCGGTGCGCACACTCAGGTCCTGGTTGCCAGTGGCAATTTCGGCACTGGCCAGCCGGATCGACTCCGATGATTCGAGAACGGTGGCGATCGACTGGTTCAGTTGGGCCGCCATGGCTCCCAATGCGCGCATCAGATCACCCACCTCGTCATTGCGATCGCTGCTGGCGTCCACCACCAGATTGCCGGCTGCCACCTCGTTCGCCACGGCGCCTGCACGGGCCAACTCGCTGACCAGCCTGCGCTGCATCAGCCATGAGACCCATACCGCAACCGCTGCTGCCGCCAGGGCCAGCGCGGCCAGCATCAGGTTGGTGTTGCTGGAACGCTGTTGCGATTGTGCAATGGCAGCGTCCGAGCCAGCTTCGATCCGCGCCACCACCGTACCCAGCGTCTTGGTGAGGCTGGCATAGGTGGCATCGGCACCCTGCATAGCGGCAATGCCGGTGTTCGGGTCCACCGAGGAAAGATCGATGGCCGAATCGGCCTGCCTCGCGTACTTTTCAATGTCCTGCGTCACCTGGGCTACGCCACGGCCCAACTCGGCATCGGCAGCGCCAGCAGCGGCAAACACCGCAATGGCCTGTTTGACGGCTTGCAGTTGCTTCGCCACGTCGGCGCGGATGGACTTGATCTTGGCGTCATCCAATGACGCCACCAGGGCCACTGTGCGGTAGACCCCTGCATGTGTATGGCCCAGCTGGTCCTGAGCGCTGGAAATCGTCTTGAAAGTCTCCAGGCTGGCACGGGCACTGGCCTGGCCCAGCTGTGCCTCACGCCCCATCAGGTAGGCATTGAGCTGCCCGGCAAGCAGGACCACAGCGGCAGTCAACAACGGCGCCGCCAGCAGCTTTGCGCCCAGCTTCATGGCAACGGTCCTGCAGCGGGCCAGCGTGGTTGGCGCATGGCCTTACTTGTAGACGCCACCACAGACCACGGAATCCTCGAGCTTTTCGCAGTACATGCTCTTGGGCTCGATCTTCTTGGACACCGGGTTGCTGAACTTGTAGTCCTGCCAGAACGTGCCCTTGCTCTTGGCCAGGTCGACGCGCTCCTGAACGTAGGGCTTGCCGTCAATATCCTTGAGATCGATCAGGTTCTTGTTGATCATCTTCTCATTCGCACCATGGGCACGCACCACGCCGTCCAGACCATACACCACCAGGTACAAATCACGGTCTACGAACTGGCCGGTCTTGTTGCTGATTTCAGCGTAGCCCTTGTCCTTGCCCTGGGTCTTGATGAATGCCACGCCCTTCTTGACCATGGCCGTGGCCTCAGCTGCTGTAACCTTGGCTTGGGCATGAACGCTGGACGCGCCAGCAAAGGCCAGGACGCTGGCTACGGTACATGCGATGATGGATGCTTTCATGATTCCTCCTGAAGAATGCAGGCGACGACGCCCGGCCGTTCCGGACTGAATCCACCAGCCCGCAACGGAGCCGGTAGTATGGCCTCATTTTGAAGTGCGGTGGCCATGCCAGCTGCATGGCTAGGGAATGTCCTAAGTGTCAGATTGCGCAACAATGCGAGGTCGAAGCGCAGCACTGCAAACAGGCCTTGCGATTGCTCGAAAGGCCTGTTCATGCAGGCATTTGTCCTAAGACACCATTTTGTAATGCTCCGGGTGCAATTTCCGGCATTTAGCCGTGCATGTGCTCGTGCACGAACGCACGAAAATAGGCCATTGCAGGCGCTTCTGTTCGCCCTGCCAACGTCACATAGGCAAAGCGGGCACCGGCCTTGAGTGTGGGCCTGATGGGCAACTCGACCAGTGACCCATCACGCAAGTCCGCTTTGGCCGCAGCCACCACGCCCAAATAAATCGCCTGGGTTTGCTTCACCGTGGCCAGCAAACTGGCGACGTCTTCACACATCAGCGTGACCATGGCCGACGGATTGGCCAGCACGCCGTATTGGTCCACCAGCAGGCGCACCACTTCATCCGACAGGGGGGTGGACGCCACCGGGTACCGCGTGATGTCTTGAAAACTCACTGAGCGCTTGACCGCCAGCGGGTGTGCGGCATTCACGATGAAACCGGCGCGAACCTCCACCAGCGACGCAATGTTCAGGTCGGTCGCAGGGGTGACGCGGCGAACATCCACCACCATGGCGTCGAGCTGGCGGCTTCTCAGTTGCTGGATTTGCAGCTCGGTAGGCCCGCGCGTGATGGCGACCCGCATGCCGGGGTAGCGCGCGGCCGCGGCGCACATCAGCGGTATGGTCAGCAACGCCCCCGGCCCTGACCCCAAGCCGACGCTGATGGAACCTCTGCCCCCTTGCTGTAACAACTGTGCACTGTGGCGCAACTCGGCTGCGTCACGCACGATATGACGGGCCCGGGCGACCACGTCTTGGCCCAACGGGGTGAGTTCATTGCGCTTGCCAATGCGGTCCAGCACCTTGCCGCCCAGGTCGTCCTCCAGGCTTTGAATGCTGCGGCTCAGTGCCGATTGGGTGATGAACAATTTCTCCGCCGCGCGGCTGAATGAGCCAGTGTCTGCCAGGGCGAGAAGGTGTTCCAGCTGTTTGATATTCATGGCTGACAGGCTCTTGAACCAAGCAACAATCAATGAGAATAATGAATGATAACAAACATAATAAGTCATTGGACACATTGTTTTTAGCCGCCTACCATTCGCCTCACCCTACCCCATTGGAGCCCGTCATGCACCCCACCCCCCGCGCTTTGATTCGTCCTTGCAATGCACTGTTTGTCGGTTTGGCGCTGGCGGCGTCAGTTGCCGCCCAGACCTACCCGTCCAAACCCGTCAGCATGATCGTGGCTTTTCCACCGGGTGGGGGCTCAGATGTTCTCGGGCGCGCCGTCGGCAAAGGCATGTCTGAGGTGTTTGGCCAGCCCGTCATCGTCGAAAACGTGGCGGGCGTGGGGGGCGCATTGGGTGTGCTCAGGGTAGCCAACGCCCAGCCTGATGGCTACACGCTTCTGGCGGGCTCCCCCTTGGAACTGATCTACACGCCGCTAGGAGTGGCCGCAGCCAAAAACAAGCCAGAGGATGTGCGTTTGGCTGCTTTGGTGGGGTACACACCCATTGCCATTGCCGTTCGCAAGGATTTGCCAGTGAACACACTGGAAGAGTTCGTCGCTCTGGCCAAGAAGTCTGACAAGCCACTCAGCTTTGGTTCCACCGGCGTCGGCTCCCTCTACCACCTGATGGCTGAAAAAGCCCTGCAAACCGCAGGCGCCCGTGGCCTGCACGCGCCCTACAGCGGCATGGCACCCTACCTCAAGGATTTGATGGGGGGTGTGATTGATTTTGCGGTTGTGCCCCTGGTGGGCCCAGTGATTGGCGCCATTGACGGTGGCCAAATCAAGGCGCTGGCCCTGGCCTCCAGCCAACCCTTGGCACGTTTGCCCAAGTTGCCCCTGGCGAGTGCCACCAAAGGCTTTGAAGACTACCAGTTCAGCATCTGGATTGGCATTGAAGCCAGTGCCAAAACGCCTGATGCACAAGTGACCGCGGTCCACAAAGCCGCCTACGCCGCCCTGGGCAACCCGGACATTCGTAAAATCATTGAGACATCGGGGAGCACGGTGGCAGAACCCATGACCTTGGCACAGCTTGA
>JANMKM010000037.1:0-7995 GCA_031372035.1 Rhodoferax sp.
ATCGACTCGCAAGGCAATCTCTTCGCCGGTGAGGTGGACAACGGCAAGCGGGTGCAGAAGTTCAGCCGGGTGCCATAAGCCGCATCAGCCCGGCGCCGCCAGCTTGTCCACCGTCTTCGTCTCGAAGTCGCTGGCGTCGTGGCGTTCGGGCAACTGGCTGGATGGCTCTCCGAATACGCGGTTGACCATGCGGCCGCGCTTCACGGCTGGGCGGCTGGCAATCTGGTCGGTCCAGCGCTGGACATTGCGGTAGGCCTGCACCTGCAGGAACTCGCCCGCCTGGTAGAGCAAGCCCTTGGACAGTGCGCCGTACCAGGGCCAGATGGCCATATCGGCCACGGTGTAGTCGTCGCCGGCCAGGAATGGCACTTGCGCCAGGCGCTGGTCCAGCACATCGAGCTGGCGCTTGACCTCCATCGCATACCGGTCGATGGCATATTCGATCTTGGCTGGCGCGTAGGCGTAGAAGTGGCCGAATCCGCCACCCAGAAACGGTGCCGAGCCCATCTGCCAGAACAGCCACGACAGACACTCGGCGCCTTCCTGCCCCCCGGTGGGCAGGAAGGCGCCGAACTTCTCGGCCAGATGCAGCAGGATGGCGCCTGATTCGAACACGCGGATGGGTGTTGGCCCGCTGCGGTCCACCAGGGCCGGGATCTTGGAGTTTGGGTTGGCTGCCACGAAGCCGCTGCCGAACTGGTCGCCGTCGTTGATACGGATCAGCCAGGCGTCGTACTCCGCGCCGCTGTGGCCCAGCGCCAGCAGCTCTTCCAGCATCACCGTGACCTTCACGCCATTGGGTGTGCCCAGCGAATACAGCTGCATCGGGTGGCGCCCCACTGGCAGCTCCTTGTCATGGGTGGCGCCGGCCGTGGGCCGGTTGATCTTGGCGAACTTGCCACCACTTTCAACGTTGCTGACCCAGACTTTCGGTGGAACGTATTCGGAAGCAGCGGTCATGCAATGAACTCCAGGCGTTGTGCGGGCACACGCAAATCCGTAGTGCCCAAGCGTCGGCCACTGTAAGGGATTTTGCGGTTACGCGCTGACCCGTCCCCATGCGGTTGTCCGTGCGCTGGCGGACACGGTGGACCACGCCGCAGTGTGTGGCGCCACACGGAAGACCGGCACCAGGGACGATAGCCTTGGCAAGCACTGAACAAGTCCACGGCGCGCATGGCGGGGACTTGTTCAGGGCTTCCTTTGCAAACCACCACCAACTACGGGGTTGCCATGGCCGATACCGACCCGTTGCGGCAATACAGAGCGCGGCGGAATTTCTCCGCGACTCCCGAACCGGGCCATGCCGGTGGGGCCGGCGAGGCGCCGGAGTTTGTCATCCAGAAGCATTGGGCCAGCCACTTGCACTACGACTTTCGCCTGGAACTGGATGGCAGCATAAAAAGTTGGGCCGTGCCCAAAGGCCCGAGTCTGGATCCGACCGACAAACGGATGGCGATGCAGGTGGAGGACCATCCGCTGTCCTATGCCGGCTTTGAAGGTTTGATTCCGGCCGGGCAGTATGGCGCCGGCAAGGTCATCGTCTGGGACAAGGGCATCTGGGTGCCGCTCGGGGAGCCCGAGCGGGGCTACCGCGATCGCCATCTCAGGTTCGAGTTGCGCGGCCACAAGTTGCACGGCAAATGGGTGCTGATCCGGATCAAGGCCAAGACCGGCAAGCAGCTGCCCTGGCTGCTCATCAAGGAGAAAGACGGATTTGCCCGGGCTGCATCCACCTTCAGCGTGGTCGATGAACAGCCCGACAGCGTAGCCAGTGCGACAGCGCCGCAGCAGCACCTGCCGCGAGCCTCGCCGGCGCCTGCAGCACCGCGCGCGCACCTGCCGGTAAGCCTAGCGCCACAGCTTGCCACCTTTGCCGCCGCGCCGCCGCCTGAGCAGCAGGCCTGGGTCTATGAAATCAAGTTCGACGGCTATCGCATTCTGACCCGGGTTCAGAGCGGTGTGGTGCGACTGTTCACCCGCAGCGGCCTGGACTGGACCGCGAAACTTCAATCGCTGCGCCAGGCATTGGCTGACCTGCAGCTACCCGATGGCTGATACGACGGTGAGGTCGTGGTGCCGGACGTACGTGGGCTGCCGGACTTCGGCGCGCTGCAATTGGCGTTCGACGCGCGGCGCAGCGATGACATGCTGCTGTACCTGTTCGATGCACCCTACCTGGACGGGCGCGACTTGCGCGCGGCACCGTTGCGGCGCGGATTCCGGGCCAGGCCACGCTGCACTGGGTCAAGCCGGAACTGGTGGCGGAGGTGGCGTTCTCGGATTGGACCCGCGCCGGACACATTCGCCATGCGGTGTTTCAGGGGCTGCGCAGTGACAAGCCGGCAGCCATGATACGGCGGGAGGAGGGACCCGAAATGAGTCACAGCCAGGCGAAGCATGTGGTGCAGCGCACGAGGTCGGGCGTGTCGGCCGCCGGCCTGCAGATTACGCACCCACAGCGCGTGATCGACCCGCAGTCCGGTGCCACCAAGATCGCATTGGTGCTCTACTACGGCCTGGTGGGCGCACTGATGATGCCGCATCTCATAGGTCGCCCGGTGTCGTTGCTGCGCGCTCCGGCAGGTGTAGCGGGTGAACTGTTCTTCCAGAAGCACCTGGAAGCGACATCTCTGGCAGGCATTCGTTCGCTGGAGCCAGGCCTGTCGGAAGGCCATCCGCCCATGATGGAGGTCACCAGCGCACAGGGGCTGGTGGCAGCGGCGCAATGGAACGTGGTCGAGTTCCACACCCACAACGGGTTCGCGCGGTCATTCGACAAGCCCAACCAGATGGTGTTTGATCTGGACCCGGGCGAGGGCGTGGTCTGGAAGCAGGTGCAGGAAGCAGCGCAGCTGATGCATGCCTGCTTGCTGCAACTCGGGCTGCACGGCTTCCTCAAGACCAGCGGCGGCAAGGGCCTGCACATCGTGGTGCCGCTGCGCAGGGTGCATGGCTGGGACGCGGTGAAAGGGCTCTCGCAGGCCATGGTGGCCCATATGGCGAGCACCATACCGCAACGTTTCGTGGCGCGCAGCGGGCCGAAGAACCGGGTCGGCAAGATCTTCATCGACTACCTGCGCAACGGCCAGGGTGCCACCACGGTGGCAGCGTGGTCGGCACGGGCCCGCCCGGGCCTGGGCATTTCGGTGCCCGTGGCCTGGGACGAACTGGCTTCGCTCAAGGGCGGCGACCACTGGACAGTGCGCAGTGTGCATACCCGGCTGAACCACGGCAACACAGCCTGGAGCAGCTATAGCCAAAACGCCTGTGGCCTCGCCAACGCCATGAAGGCCCTGAACTGGTCACCCGCTGGCCCCTGACGATCACACAACTTGCGCAGCACCTATCAGGGAGACAACGACGAGATCAAGCATGCGTTCCCGCGCAGCACGCAAATGATCGAGGTTGAAGCGTTTGTGACAGCCAGCGAGATCGCATTTGTGCTGCTGGAGCGTCCCTACTATCTGGAGCCCATTGGCAAAGGAGAGCGGGTCTACGCGCTGCTGCGCGAATCCATGCTGGCGGCCGGTGTGGTTGGCATTGCACGGGTGGTGATTCACGCCAAGGAGCATTTGGCGGTGCTGGTGCCATCCGGCGCGGCACTGGTTCTGAACACGATCCGCTGGGCCAGCGAAATCAGACCGCTTGACGACCTGAAACTGCCCGCGCCGGGCAAAGCGGCGGGGAGCCTGAAACCATCCGAGTTGAAAATGGCGGCCCAGCTCATCCAGGAGATGACCGGTGCCTGGAAGCCCGAGGCCTACAACGACACCTTTGCTGACGCCATCCACGCGCTCGTCAAGCGCAAGAGCGAAGCCGGCGAAGCAAGGCAGGTCACTGCCCTGGAAGTGACGACGGACGCAGCCAGCACATCGAATGTGCTGGACCTGACCGAATTGCTGGCCCAGAGCCTGGCCAAGCGCAGCGCACCGGCCGCGAAGGCCCGCAAGCGCGCAACGCCGAAATGAAGCCCCGGTTCAGCGCACTCTATGGTCTGTGGGTGGCGTCCCGCACCACATTGCGCGCATCCTTGACCGCTTCCTTGGCGTCACCCAGTCCCTGCTGAGCCTTGCCGGCGATCTGCTTCGCCAATCCTTTGGCTTGTTGCTGCTTGTTGCCCACAAGTTTGCCGGCTTCCTCTTGGATCTTGCCGGTGATGTCCTTGACGGCGCCCTTGGCCTGGTCTTTGTTCACAATGATGTCCTTTGAATGCGTTGAGTGGATGAGGCCGTGTGCCCGCCCTTGTGGCGGCGGGTGTCATCAGGATATGAAGAAAAGGGCCCGACATCTGTGCGGTCTCGCACGCAGCAGGACCAGGTCGTCGCAGGGCTCGCTACCTTGCTTGGCGGCGGTCGGCGCCACTGCGCCGGGGTGACGGGAGCGGGGGCGGTGTGAAATCCAGCAGGACCGGTGGCACTGCTGCCAGATCCCTGCGCAGGCTATCGCGCAGGCGGATGCTGATCTCGGCGCTCACCGGTCGAGCGTGCAGGGTTGCCTGACGCGCCAGTTCGGACTGGATGTCCGTGGGCAGGCGCAACAGTAGTGAGGCATCGTTCAAGGATTCGTCCATGGGGGCAGTCCGTTTACCTGCGATGGTGCCACCGCCGGATGGAGCCCTGCGTCAGCCATGTGCCACAGCGCCTGTAAGCGAAGCGGCCGTCCATGTGATCTGTGCGAGAAATTCAGCAGCCACCATCGAGCGCCTGCAAGCGAAAAATGTCGGGAAGGAGGCAGGAATTCGACATGAAGCCAAATCTGGGGCGAACCAGAGTCTGCAAGGGGCCATTTGTTTTGCAATTTATCACTGGTCAAAGTGCTCGCAAGCCGCATAAAGCAGGCACGCAGCACTACGGAAGTTGTAGCGCTGCGGCATCGCGCCGGGCCGGTGCCGCGCGCGCGAACATGGGCGAAGCCACGCTGGCCACGGCCAGCTCGGTGGCGGCGGCCAGCAGCTCGGGGCCGAGCTCCAGCATGCGCTTCTCGGTCAGCCGGATCAGCGGGCCAGCGATGGTGATGACGCCGATGGCGCTCTGGCCGCGCAGCTGCACCGGGGCAGCCATGGCGGTCATGCCGGGGGCATACATCTCGTTGATCAAGCTGAAACCGCGTTTGCGGTCGTCGCTCAGGATCTTCGCCAGCGCCTTGATGCTGGTAGGCGCTTTCGGGCCGTAGTGCTTGGGGTCGCCAAAGCCCTGGCGCGAGACGATGCCGATGGCCTGGTCTTCCGGCAGCGTCATCAGCCAGGCATGGCCGCCAGCGCTGCACGAGAGGCGCACGTCCAGCCCCATGTCGGGGTCGTAGCGCAGGCCGAAACGGGCGCCCTGGGCCTTGGCCACGAAGGTCAGGCGCTCGCCGTCGATGATGGCCAGGCGTACCAGTTCACCCGAGGTGGTGGCCAGCCGGTCGATCAGCGGCTGGGCAATGTCCACGATGCCGGCGCTGCTGAGGAAGCTCAGGCCCAGCGCCGCCAGCTTGGTGGTCAGGGCGTAGTCGCCATGCTCGCGCAGCTGGCGCACATAGCCGCAGCGCGTCAGCTCCACCAGCAGCCGGTGGCAGGCACTGCGCGGCAGGTCCAACTCCTGCGCAATGGTGGCCAGGGCCACGCCCTGCGGCGAGGCCGCCAGATATTCCAGGATGCCGAGGGACCGTTCCAAAGCACTGCTCATGCCTGCATTCTCCAATGTGCCGTCTCAAGCAAAGATGAAACAGAATTCTAAAATGGAATGACATTCCACAATATGCTAGCATCATGGCCAGATCGACATCCGCGCCAGCATTGCCGGGTGCCTTCTTCCCACTTCTCAGGAGACAACCCGTGCAAACAGCCTTCTTCCGGCGCAGCCTGGTCTGCGCACTCATCGCCCTCGGGTCCAACAGCGTCAGCGCCCAGGACATCCAGGAACGCACCATCAAGTTCGGCCACCTGAACAATCCTGACCACCCGACCAGCCTGGGCGTGCGCAAGTTTGCCGAGATCGTCGCCGCCAAGAGCGCAGGCAAGATCAAGGTGCAGGAGTTTCCGGCGTCCCAATTGGGCAACGAGCTGCAGCAGCAGTCGGCGGTGCAGGGCGGCGTGCAGGAGATGCTCGTGGCATCGACCACCTCGCTCAACGGCATCGTCAAGGAGTTCGGCCTTCTGGACTTCCCCTTCCTGTTTGCCAATGCCACACAGGCCGACGCGCTGGTAGACGGCCCCCTGGGCCAGATGCTCACCGCCAAATTGCCCGAAAAGGGCGTGATCGTGCTGGGCTTCTTCGACCTGGGCTTCCGCAACGTCACCAATAGCAAGCGCCCCATCATGAAGGGTTCGGACCTTGATGGACTGAAGTTGCGCGTGATCCCGAACCCGGTGTTCCTGGAAACCTTCAAGACCTTCAAGGCAAACCCGATTCCCATGGCATTCGCCGAGCTCTACGGTGCACTTGAAAGCAAGGCAGTGGACGGCCAGGAGAATCCCTTCGCCGTCATCGTCTCCAACAAGCTCTACGAGGTGCAGAAATATGTCAGCGGTACCAACCACGTCTATGCGACCAACCCGATCCAGATCAGCAAGCGTTTCTGGGACCGCCTCTCGCCGGTGGAGCAGAAGCTGATCCAGGACGCCGCCACCGAAGCACAGAACTGGCAGCGTGCGGTCAGCCGCGAAGTCTCGGCCAAGGCGCTGGGTGAGCTCACCGCCAAAGGCATGGTCTACAACGACGTGCCTGCGGCCGAGCTGGCCAAGATGCGTGCCGAGGTGCGGCCGGTCTACGAGAAGTTCGCCGCCGCCTATGACCCGGCGATCGTGACCCTCTTCAAGTCCGAGCTGGAGCGCGTCTCGAAGTTCTGAACACCATGAAATTCCTTGTTCTCCACGGGCCGAACCTGAACCTGTTCGGCCGGCGCGAGCCGCACATCTACGGCACCACCACTCTCGAGCAGATCAATGCCATGCTGGCGAAGCTGGCCAGTGAACTGGGCGTGACGCTGGAGACCATCCAGTCCAACCACGAAGGTACGCTGGTCGACTTTCTGCACCAGCACATCGACACCGCGCAGGGCGCACTGGTCAACCCGGCCGGGTTGACGCAGCACGGCGTGTCGCTGCACGACGCGATCAAGGCCATGCCCTTTCCCACGCTGGAAGTGCACATGTCCAATATCGCGGCGCGCGAAGTCTGGCGCGCACATTCCATCATCTCGCCGGCGGTGCGCGGCACGATCCAGGGCCTGGGTCCGCAGTCGTACCTGCTGGGGCTGCGCGGCGTGGTGGCGCTTGCCGCGGCCGCCTGATCCGGGCGGGCCCGGATGCGGCGCGCGCCGGACCAGCGGCGCAGGGGCCTGAGGGTCTGATCGCGCCCGGCCTGGCATTCTTGCTGCTGCAGACGTTGTGGCACAGGCGCGCAGCGCTCCTGAAAGAGTAGCGTGGTGGTGCCGGCAAGGCCTGCCTGCGCTACCGCGTGGCGGGCGGCCGGCAGCACCGATGCAACATCTGCAAGAATCCGCTGATTCATGGAAGCCATATTTCAAGACCCGCTGGCCCTGGGCTGCATTGCCGATGACTTCACCGGCGCTACCGACCTGGCCAACAACCTGGTGCGCGGCGGCATGCGGGTGGTGCAGACCATCGGCGTGCCCGACCAACCGTTGCAAGCCCCCGTGGATGCCGTGGTGGTGGCACTCAAGTCCCGCACCATCGCGCCCGCGGATGCGGTGGCGCAGTCGCTGCAGGCGCTGCGCTGGTTGCGCGCGCAGGGCGCACAGCAGATCTACTTCAAGTACTGCTCCACCTTTGACAGCACCGAGCAGGGCAACATCGGCCCGGTGATTGAGGCCCTGATGCAGGCCCTGGGCAGCGAGTTCACCATTGCCACGCCGGCCTTTCCGGACAACAAGCGCACCGTGTTCAAGGGCCACCTGTTCGTGGGTGATGTGCTGCTGAACGAATCCGGCATGCAGAACCATCCACTCACCCCCATGACCGACCCCAACCTGGTGCGCGTGCTGCAGGCC
>JANMKM010000382.1:0-2518 GCA_031372035.1 Rhodoferax sp.
ACTCCAGCGTTTCGGTTGTCTTGTTGCCTCGAACCGCAACCCGAAGCCACCGCCGGACCAGTCAAGGAGATTTGCCGTGCCCCAAACCATCAACACCAACCTGGTGTCGCTCAACGCCCAGCGCAACCTGAGCATGAGCCAGTCGCAGCTCGGCACTGCCATGCAGCGACTGTCGTCGGGCATGCGGGTGAACAGCGCCAAGGACGACGCGGCCGGCCTGGCCATCGCCGAGCGAATGAACACCCAGGTGCGGGGAATGACCGTCGCCATCCGCAACGCCAACGACGGCATCTCGCTGGCGCAGGTGGGTGAAGGCGCCCTGGGCAATGTCAGCAACATCTTCCAGCGCATGCGGGAGCTGGCGGTGCAGGCGGCCAACGGCACCAACTCCGCCTCTGACCGGGTGAGCCTGAACCAGGAGTTCACCCAGCTCTCACAGGAAGCCACGCGGACGCTGGGCGGCACCCAGTTCAACGGCCAGAGCGTGCTGTCCACGACCAGCGACCAGGTCTTCCAGATCGGCGCCAACAGCAGCAGCGATGTCGACCGCCTCACCGCGATCGCCTTCAACTGGGCGTCGAACACGAGCATCACCAACGTGCTGGGCACGGCGGTGCTCAGCGGCTCGGACGTGCCGGCGATGCAGATCACCGACACCGCCACCGCGCAGGGCGCGCTGTCCTCGATCGACACCGCCATCGACGCCATCAACAGCCAGCGTGCCACCTTCGGTGCACTGCAGAACCGCTTCGAGAACGTGGTCGCCAACATGCAGGTCGCCACCGAGAACCAGTCCGCCGCGCGCAGCCGGATCATGGACGCCGACTACGCCGCGGAAACTGCCAGCCTCTCGCGCGCCAGCATCCTGCAGCAGGCAGGCAACGCGATGGTGGCGCAGGCCAACCAGTTGCCGCAGCAGGTGCTTGCGCTGCTCAAGTAGCGTTCAGCTGACAGACGCTTACACCTCGGCCTCAAGCGGGGCTGCAGGCGACCGATAAGGGGTTCAATGGGCGTGGCTTCGTGCCGCCCCACGGAGCCCCTTTTGCATTGCGGGGCCGTTTTCGGTCCTCGCCACGGAGCACACCATGGCCACCATCACTTCACTGGGCGTCGGCAGCAATCTGGACCTGAACACCATCGTCACCCAACTGGTGGCGCTGGAGCGCAGACCGATCCGGCAGATGCAGTCGCAGGCCAGCCAGCTGCAGACGCAGGTTTCTTCCTTCGGGCAGATCAACAGCCTGATGGGCAGCATGCAAACCGCAGCCAACGCGCTCAGCGACCCCGCGCTGTGGACGCGCTCGTCGGTGGCCAGCAGCGACAGCAGCGTGGTGTCGGTGAGCAGCGGCTCCAACGTGGCCGCCGGCAACTACGCCATCAGCGTGCAGGCGCTGGCCAGCAGCCAGACCCTGGCCTCGGGTGCCGCCTATGCCAACAAGGGCGCCCTGGTGGGCAGCGGCACGCTGAACCTGGAACTCGGGGCCTGGGACGGCACGCAGAGCAATTTCACGCCCAAAGCGGGCAGCAGCGCGGTGGCCATCACCGTCACTGCGGCCGACACGCTGCAGACGCTGGCCGACAAGATCAACGGCGCAAGCGCCGGCGTGACCGCCTCGCTGGTGAGCGACACCTCGGGCGTGCGCCTGGCGCTGCGCTCCACCGACACCGGCGCAACGAATGGCTTTCGCGTCACCGCGAACGACAGCGACGGCCAGAACAACGACGCGCTGGGCCTCTCGCTGGTGGCCTTCGACCCGCCCAACGGCGCCACCGCGATGCAGCTCATGCAGGGCTCGGCGGATGCCAAGGCCAACGTCAATGGCATCTCGGTGACCTCGACTTCCAACACCCTGACCGGCGCCGTCGATGGCCTGACGCTGAACCTGAACAAGGTCAGCGCGAGCGCCGTCAATGTCTCGGCCACACCCGACCGCGATGCCGTCACCACCGCGATCAAGTCCTTCGCCTCGGCCTACAACGCGATGGTCAGCTTCATCGGCCACCAGACCAAGTACGACGCCACGTCGAAGGTCGGTGGCGTGCTCCAGGGCGACAGTGCCGCGACCAGCCTGCAGGAGCGTTTGCGCTCGATGGTGGGAGCCGTGAGCAGCGCGTCGAGCCAGTTCTCGCGCCTGTCGGATATCGGGCTGGAGGTGCAGCGCGACGGCACCCTGAACATCGATCAGACCAAGCTCGACAGTGCCACCACCAACCTCGCGGAGCTGAAGAAGGCCTTCACCGCCACGGGCGCCACGAACACCGGCAACGATGGCTTCGCGCGCCGCTACTCCGCCCTGGCGACGCAGGCGCTGGGCGTGGACGGCATCGTCACCACGCGCACCCAGGGTCTGCAGAAGCTGATCTCGAAGAACGGCGATGACCAGACCTCACTGAACGACCGCGTCGATGCCTTCCAGAGGCGCCTGGTGTCGCAGTACACGGCGCTGGACGGGCAGATGGCCAAGCTCAACGCGCTGAGCTCGTACGTCACCCAGCAGGTGGCGCTGTGGTCTAAGGC
>JANMKM010000392.1:0-9430 GCA_031372035.1 Rhodoferax sp.
TCTGCAGGTGGCCGATGCCACCCGTGCCCGAAGACGAATAGGAATACTTGCCCGGGCTCTTCTTCACCTCGGCCAGGAAGCCCTTGTAGTCACGCGCCGGAAACGACGGGTTCACGGCGATCACATTGGGCGTGGCCGCAATATTGATGATGGGCGTGAAGTCGGTCAGCGGGTTGTAGGGAATCTTCGGGTTGATGGCCGGGTTCGCCGCCACGGTGGAGACCGTCGCCATGCCCAGCGAATAGCCGTCGGGCACGGCATGCGCCGTCTCATTGGCGCCGATCACGCCACCACCACCGGCCTTGTTCTCCACGATCACCGGCTGGCCCAGGGCCTTGCCCAGGGCGTCCGCGATGGTGCGCGCAATGATGTCAGTGGTGCCACCGGGCGCAAACGGTACCTGCAGCCTCACCACCTTGTTGGGGTAGCCCTGTGCATGGACGGCGGGTACTGCCAAGGCAAGGGACAAGAGGCTGAGCGCGAAAAGACTGCGACGGTGCATGTTCAGGTTCTCCGGATGGATGGGTGTCACATGGAAATGGCGCCAACAACTGCGCCAGACGGCATCAACTCACTGGCCCAGAAGCCCCTTCTTGAGCCTCTTGTCCACAGGATTGTCGCCGACAAAAATGCCCAGCACCGCCTGGAAAAAATCAGCCCCGGGGATGGCAGGGCCACGCACCGTACCATTGACCGCCAGCGTCATGCCACGCTCGGGCACGAAGTCCAGGTTGATGGTGTCGCCTTTGACGGTGGTGCCCACGGCTGCAATGGTGCGTTCGAGCTGGCCGATGCGTTCCTGCAGGGTTTCCAGCTCTGCCGATGTGGCGTTTTTACGGATGCCAGCCACCAGCGCGTTGTTGAAGTCCTGGGGCGATGCCTCGCGCAGCATGCGTAGCTGCAAACGCTTGGGGCCAGGCACTGCCAGCACCTCCTCCAGCGTTGCCGCCTTGTTCGCCAGATACAAGCCGGCGACATAGCCTTTGATGATGAACACCGCACGCAGCCCCAGGCCGTTGAGTACCAGATCGGCATTGCCGATGCGGGTGGTGTCGTCGAAGCGCTGGCCCTCCAGGGAGGCGGCAGAAACCGGGCTGCCAGTCAGCGCCAACAGCAAGGAAAGAACTGACAGGAAATTTGTTTTCATCGGTGCACAACGCGCAACCCGGCAGTGCCGTGGACAGCGTAGCCGCACCGGCACAGGCCGGGTTACAGCCCCGGCAGTGCTGCAACAGCGAACGACGCACTGCTATTCTCCCCCGGGTGAACTACGCGCAACTGCTGTTTCCCGACTTCTCGCTGATCGCCTGCGGCTATCTGGTGTGCCGCTTTACGGCGTTGAACCGCAGCGTCTGGGAGCAGGTGGAGGCGCTGGTGTACTACTTCCTGTTTCCGGTGTTGCTGTTCCACTCGATCGTGAAGAACCCGTTGGACCTGGGCGCAGCATCCAGCCTGATCGGCGCCGGCTGGGCCTTGTGCCTGGGCGGCATCGCTCTGTCCTGGAGCCTGCCCTATCTGCCACTGCTGTCGCGACACGTTGACCGGCGCGAGCACGCGGCCAGTGCCCAGATCGCCTTTCGATTCAACTCCTTCATCGGCCTGGCCCTGGCCGAGCGCCTGGCCGGCCCGCAGGGTCTGCTGCTGTTCGCGGTGCTGATCGGTGTCTGCGTGCCGCCGCTGAACGTGGCCGCCGTCTGGCCCATGGCCCGGCATGCGCAAAGCGGCTTTGCCGCGGCCCTGCTGCGCAACCCGCTGATCATCGCCACGCTGGCCGGTCTGGCCGCAAACCTGGCGGGCATCCGGGTGGCCACGTGGATCGAGCCCACGCTCTCGCGCATCGGCGCCGCCTCCCTGGCGCTGGGCCTGATGGCCGCCGGTGCCGGCCTGCAGCTGGGCAGCCTGGGCCGTGCCCGGGCGCTGAGCGTGGCCCTGCTGACCATCAAGCATCTGCTGATGCCACTGATGGCCTGGGGCCTGGCCCGGGCGCTGAACCTGTCACCGGTGCAGACCACCGTGCTGCTGGCGTTCTCGGCCCTGCCCACCTCGTCCGCCGCCTACGTGCTGGCCACGCGCATGGGCTTCGAAGGCGCACATGTGGCCTCGCTGGTCACGCTCTCGGTGCTGCTGGGCATGCTGAGCCTGCCGCTGGCGCTGGGGTTGCTGCGCTGAGGAATCTCTGCGAAGTCCCGGCAGTCGCCAGCTTTTACAATGCCTTTCCCCACGCGCGCTCACGAGGCTGTGCGTCAACATCCCTCCCCTGCTGAAACCCTCAGTCCCGCCATGGCCGACCGCTTGTTCCTTGCCTCTTCACATCTGCTGCCCCGCCTAGTGCTGGGCCTGAGCCTGCTGCTGGCAAGTGCCTTGGCACCCGCCCAGTCCCCCCGCAGCGTCCCACCAGCACTGGACACCGCCTACCCTGGCGAGATCGAGCTCGACGTGGACCTGACCGACCTGAACCGCAAGGTGATGGAGGTGCGTGCGGTGCTACCGGTCAAGCCGGGACCGCTGACGCTGTTGTACCCGCGCTGGCTGCCCGGCAGCCACGCTCCGGTGGGCGAAGTGCGGCGCCTGGCTGGCCTGCAGATCAGCGCCAATGGCAAGCCCGTTCCCTGGGTCCGGGACCCGGTGGAAGTTGCGGCCTTCCATCTGGACGTGCCAGCGGGCGTGAGCAGCCTGCAACTGCGCTACCAACACCTGTCGCCGGTGGTGGAAGCCGTTGGCGGCAGTGGCCGGATTGTGATGACGCAGGAGATCGTCGGCCTGCAATGGGCCAGCGTGTTGCTGTATCCGGCTGGCCATCGCGTGGACCGGATCCAGGTGCGTCCCAGCGCCACCTTGCCTGCCGGCTGGAAATTTGCCAGCGCACTCGACGAGGCCGCGCGCAACGGCGACCGTGTCAGCTTCAAGCCGGTCAGCGCCGAGACCCTGGTCGACTCCCCGCTATGGGCCGGCAAGTACACCCGGCGCATCGAGCTGGGCCAGGCTGGTGACGCGCCGGTTTTCTTGAACCTGTTTGCCGACTCCCCGGGCAGCCTGGCAGCCACACCGGAACAGATCGCCGCGCACCAGGCCCTGGTGGCACAGGCGCAGGCCTTGTTCCGGGCGCATCACTTCCGCCGCTACGAGTTCCTGCTGGCCCTGAGTGACAACTTCTCCGGCATTGGCCTGGAGCATTCAGAGTGCAGCGAGAACGGCGTGCGCCCCGCTTACTTCACGGAGTGGAACCGGGGTGCCACCCGGCGCGAGCTGTTACCCCATGAATACGCCCATTCCTGGAACGGCAAGTTCCGCCGCCCTGCCGACCTGTGGACGCCGGACTACAACCAGCCGATGCAGGACAGTCTGCTCTGGGTCTACGAAGGCCAGACCCAGTACTGGGGCATCGTGCTGGCGGCGCGTTCCGGCCTTGTGCCGCGCGAAGCCACGATGGACAGCCTGGCCACCCTGGCGGCTGGCCTGAGCGAGCGTGCCGGGCGCGCCTGGCGTAACCTGCAGGACACCACCAATGAGCCGGTCATCGCCCGGCGGCTGCCGCAGGATTGGCGCAGCTGGCAGCGTGGCGAGGAATATTACTCCGAAGGCGCGCTGATCTGGCTCGACGTCGACACCCGGCTGCGCGAACTCACGGCCGGTGCGCGCAGCCTGGACGACTTCAGCCGCGCCTTCCACGGTGTGGAGAACGGCCGCGTACAGGCCCTGACCTATACCTTCGACGATGTCGTGCGGGTGCTCGACGGTGTGGCCCCGCACGACTGGGCCGGCTTCCTGCGCCAGCGGCTGGACAGCCACGACAGCGCCAATGTGCTCGACGGCTTCACCCGTGGCGGCTGGGCCCTGGTATTCACCGACAAGGAGAGCGAGCAAGCCCGCAACCGTGGCGAAGACCCGCGCCGCGGTACCGATTTTGCCTAATCCCTGGGCTTTGACGTGATGGCCGAGGGCAAGCTGGGCAACATGCAATGGGGTGGCCCGGCCTTCAACGCCGGTCTGAACCCGGCCATGCAGCTGATTGCGGTCAATGGCTTTGCCTACAAGCCCGAACTGCTGCGCGCCGCCATCACCGAAGCCCGGGACGGCCGCGGCGTGGAACTGCTGCTGAAAACCGAGAACCGTTACCGCACAGTGAAGATCGATTACCGCGGTGGCCTGCGCTACCCCAAGCTGGAGCGCATCAAGGACACGCCGGACCGGTTGACGGAGATCTTGACGACGCTGAAGTAGGGTTCGTTGCGGGGACCGCTTGCGCCAGCGCCCAGGCCACATGCTCTCGCACCAGCTCGCTCGGGTGGGCAACCCGCGACTGCAGCGCTCCCAGCAAGACTGCGCGCGATGCGACCATGTCCGCGGACCGCACAGCATTGCCCAGAGCCACCGCAATATTGCGCAGCCAGCGTTCGTGACCGATGCGCCGGATGGCGCTGCCTTCGGTGTGCTGCAGAAACTGCGCTTCACTCCAGCCAAACAGCGTGACCAGTTGCGCACCACTGAAACCGGCGCGCTCGTCAAAGTCCGGCAGGGCACTGCGCTGCGCATATTTGTTCCAGGGGCAGATGAGCTGGCAGTCGTCGCAACCGTAGATGCGGTTGCCAATCAGCGGCCGCAATTCCAGCGCAATCGGCCCGGCGTGTTCGATCGTCAGGTAGGAGATGCAGCGCCGGGCGTCGAGCAGCTGCGGCGCAATGATGGCCTGCGTCGGGCAGACAGCCATGCAGGCCGTGCAGTTGCCACAGTGCGCGGACACCGGCGCGCTGTGCGGCAGCTCCAGGTCCAGGTAGATCTCGCCCAGGAAGAACATCGAGCCGGCTTCGCGGTCCAGCACCAGGCTGTGCTTGCCGCGCCAGCCCAGGCCGCTGCGGGCGGCCAGTTCGGCTTCCAGCACCGGGGCTGAGTCGGTGAACACGCGATGACCGAAGGGGCCCACCTGGGTTGCAATGCGCTCCGCCAGCTTCTGCAACCGATGCCGCAGCACCTTGTGGTAATCGCGGCCGCGGGCATACATCGAGACCACAGCTTCGCCGGGCCGGGTGAAACGCTGCAGCTCGATGCCGGGCCAGGCTTCGGCCGTTGCCGCCGGCAGGTAGTCCATGCGGGCACACAGCACGCTGACAGTACCGGGCACCAGTTCGGCCGGGCGCGCGCGCTTGAGGCCGTGCGCCGCCATGTAGGCCATGCTGCCGTGAAAGCCCTGCTCCAGCCAATGCAGCAGCGGCGCCTCGGCACTGGCCAGATCGACACCGGCCACGCCGATTTGGGAGAATCCAAGCTCACGGGCCCAGGCCCGCATGTTGTCCACCAATTGATCGGCGTCGATGTGAAGAGTGCTGGCCACGCGCCCATTGTAAAAAGCCTGGTCTGGCCGGACGAGCTGCAGACCCAGCTGTTCGCTGCCCGGTTGGCGGGGAACGCCGCCCTGGCCAACGCCTGCATCGAGCTGCATGGCGATCTCGGCGCGGGCAAGACCACGCTGGCGCGGCACCTGCTGCATGCGCTGGGCGTACAAGGGCGGATCAAGAGCCCGACCTATGCCGTGGTCGAGCCTTACGAGCTTCCCGGGCTCAACATCTGGCACTTTGACTTCTACCGCTTTGACGACCCGCAGGAGTGGGAGGACGCCGGCTTTCGCGACATCTTTGCCAGCCCGGGTCTGAAGCTGGCCGAGTGGCCGGAAAAAGCCGCCGGCCACCTGCCACGACCGGACCTGACGATCGGACTGGAAGCCGAGCTCGATGGCACGCGGCTGGTGACGCTGACCGCCCTCACCCCGGTCGGTGAGGGCCTGCTGCTCGGGGCCACGGCTTGAAGCGGCGCGCCTTTGTACAACGCGGCAGCCTGGTGCTGCTGCTGGGCAGTGCCGAGCTGGCGCGCGGCGCCAGCATACTGGCGGTGCGGGTCTGGCCGGCGCCAGACTACTCGCGCGTCACGATCGAGTCCGACGCCTTGCTGCAGGCGCGCCACAGCTTCATTGGCAGCCCGCCGCGGCTGGCCGTAGACATTGAGGGTATCGAGCTGAATCCGGCGCTGCGCGAACTGGTGGCCAAGGTCCAGCCGGATGACCCGAACATTGCCGGCATCCGGGTCGGCCAGTTTGCTCCGGGCGTGGTGCGGCTGGTGGTGGACCTCAAGCTGCCGGTGCTGCCCCAGGTCTTCAGCCTGCCTCCTGTGGCGGCGTATGCGAACCGGTTGGTGCTGGATCTCTACCCGGCGCAGGCCACTGATCCGCTGGAGGCGTTGATCACGGAGCGGATGCGCGAGCAGCCGGCCGCCGCCGTGGCCTCCGGGCTTGCCCTGGCCCAGGCCGCACAGGCAGGGCGCAGCGCCAGCAGCAGCGCTGCTTCCGACCCACTGGGCGAGTTGATCGCGCGCCAGGCTGCACGGCCGCCAGCCGCCGGGTCAGGGCTCGCAACCAGCCCGGCCAAACCCCCGATTGCTGCAGGTTCGTCAGCCGCCCACGCGTCCCCCATGCGCCCTGCGGGCCCATTGGGCAGTGATGGCGGGCAGCAGGAGCAACCAATAAGCCGGACCGACCGCTTGATCATCGTGGCCCTGGACGCCGGCCATGGCGGCGAGGACCCGGGCGCCGTGGGGCCCGGTGGCACACGCGAAAAGGACGTGGTGTTGCGCATTGCCCATCTGCTGCGGGACCGCATCAACGGGCGCTCGGTCAATGGCAACGCCATGCGCGCCTACCTCACGCGCGATGCCGACTTCTTCGTGCCGCTGCATGTGCGGGTGCAAAAGGCGCGCCGGGTCCAGGCGGATCTGTTTGTCAGCATCCATGCCGACGCCTTTTTCACGCCGCATCCGCAGGGGGCCAGTGTCTTCGCCCTGAGCCAGGGCGCCGCCTCCAGCAGCGCCGCGCGCTGGATGGCGGACAAGGAAAACAAGGCCGACCTGATCGGCGGCATCAATGTGCAGGCCAAGGACGCGCAGGTGCAACGGGCCCTGATTGACATGAGCACCACCGCCCAGATCAACGACAGCCTGAAGCTTGGCAGCGTGCTGCTGGGCGAGATCGGCCGCGTCGGCAAGCTGCACAAGGCCCGGGTGGAACAGGCCGGCTTTGCCGTGCTCAAGGCGCCCGACATTCCCAGCGTGCTGGTGGAGGCAGCCTTCATCAGCAACCCCGAAGAAGAAACCAAGCTGGCCAGCGACGAGTACCAGACGCAGCTGGCCGATGCGCTGATGCGCGGCATCGAAGCCTACTTCGCCCGCAATCCGCCGCTGGCGAGGAATCGGACCACCTGACTCCTTGTGGGACAGACCAAGACAGGGCCCGATCCGTCGTCTTCTCCTACAGACTTGAGCATCGTCGCCACTTACAGTGGCAGGGCATGCAGCCTGACCCGCATCCGCACATCAGGACCGGCCTGCACCACTACAAGGCGAACACCATGCACACCACGCTTGCCCTCAGACTGCACCGTACCATCCCGCTGCTGCTGACCATAGGCGCACTGGCAGGTTGCAGCGACCTGATGTCCGGTGCCGGCACAGGCTCCAACATCGGCAGCGGCAGCGACTCCAACATCTCGGAAGCCACCGGTGCGCCTGAAGCCGTGTTCCGGCAGACTGCAGCCGGCGCCAGGGCCTGCATGAAGTTCGCTCCCTGGCGGGTGGAATCGGCCTTCGCTGCCGACAGCAAGACCGGCAGCTTGCGCTTCTTCAGCACCGGCTCTGGCACACCGCAGCTGCTTGCAGAGGCCAAGCTGTACGAGAAGTCAGCCGGCCTCACCGCCATCGACACCAGCCAGTTGCGCGCCGCCGCTGGTCAGGCCGCGCCCTTTCCGTTTGCCACGGCCCTACCGCGCTGGGCCTTCGGTGACACCAGCTACTGCCCGATCCGCGGATAGCCAGGCCTGAAACTACGGAGCCGGGCTCTTCGCCAGCTCCTGCAGCAGCCGCGCCGTAAGGTACAGGCGCGGTGCGATGCCATCGATTTCGATGTATTCGTTCTTCGCGTGATAACCCCAGCCCGGCAGTCCCAGGCTCTCCAGCACCACCGGTTTGCCGGAGGCCCCGGCAAAGCCGGCGTCGGTGGCACCACCGGTGCTCGGGTGCAGCAACAGCTTGCGGCCGTCAAGCTCGGCATAGATGGCCTGCGCCCGCTTGGCCAGTGCCAGGCCGCGCTCGCCGGCCACGTAGGGCGGGCGCCCCACCTCCAGCTTGATGCTGACCTCGGTGTCTGGCACACGCCGGCTCTCCTTCACCTTGGCCTCCAACGCGGCACGCAGCTTGTCGGCCGCACCGGGCTGCAGCAGGCGCACGTCGGCAAAGGCAAAGGCCTTCTCCGGAATCTGGTTGCGCACCAGGCCGCCTTGGGAATTGGTCCAGTTCAGCTGAGCGCCGGGAATCGTCTTGGCAATGTCTTCCGTGGCCAGCAACTGGTGTGAGAGCTCGATCAATGCGTTACGGCCCTGCTCGGGCGCAGCGCCAGCGTGTGATGCCCGACCCTTGACTTCCATGGTGGCCATGGCGGTGCCAGCTGCGGCCAACAACACGCCCTCGTCCTTGGCCACGGCCTTGGCGGCAGTGGGCTCGAAAGACAGCACCACGTCATGCTGGGCACCGAGCGTGGCAATGATGGGGCCGGAGCCGTTGGAGCCGATTTCTTCATCGGCATTGAACAGCACCGTGATGGTGGCGTAGTCGCGCCAGCCCTGCGCCTGCAACAGTGCCAGCGCATGCAGAATCACGGCGATACCGCCCTTGTCGTCCGCGATGCCAGGGCCGTACAGCTTGTTGCCTTCCAGCCGGTAGGGCTCGGTCGCCAGGATGCCGGGTTGGTAAACGGTATCCATATGCGCGATCAGCAGCACCTTGAGCCGGCCACTGCCGCCGAACACGCCCTTGAGCATGGGCCGTTCACTGTCCGCGGACTTGATGCGCTCGGTCTGCGCACCCAAGGCCTTCAGCCGCTTCTCCGCATAGTCGGCCATCTGTCCCAGGCCGGCCATGCTGGCGGAGCCGGACTCGATCATCACCAGCTCGCGCAGGGTCTCGATCACGGCCGGTTGCGCCGCCTGTGCCGCAGCGTACAACGGTACGTCCTTGCTCTGGGCCAGGGCGGTAGCAGACAAGGCCATGGCTGAACAGGCCAAAACGAATGTGCTGCGGATGTTGTGCATGGACTTCCTTCGACGCTACGGCGTAGTGGGGCACTATAGTTTACGCAGCGCTTCGCGCAATGTCCAAGCGCCTTACAGAAGCATCAGGCTCTTGCTGCTGGCACCTATCACGGTGCTCAGCGCGACCCGGTGGTCCAGTGTCACCAGACATCCCTCATTGGCGACTGCCAATGCGAGCAGATAGACATCCGTGATCTGGTTGTGGCCCAACACCCGTGACCAATTCACCAGGCCATCGCTTCGCAGCGACACATCGTCAGGCCAGAACGCGTGGTCCAGTTCCGCGCAGATTTCCTGCAGCTTGC
>JANMKM010000393.1:0-3622 GCA_031372035.1 Rhodoferax sp.
CCAGCGCATGACGCTGGAGCAGCAGATCGCGATGGGCCGGCGCTTCGGCAAGCTGCATGTGCACCCGGCGTTCGCCGACGGTGAGCACCCCGAGGCGCTGCGCATCCACGCCGACGGCACCACACGCCATGTGGCAGGCGAGGGCTGGCATACCGACGTGTCCTGCGATCTGGAGCCACCGGCCATCTCGATGCTGCGTCTGGAAGTGGTGCCGCCGGTGGGTGGCGATACCGCCTTTGCCTCGATGTACGGGGCGCTCGACGAGCTTTCCAAACCAGTACGTGCCTTCCTGATGGACCGCGAAGCCATCCACACTGGCGACCTGCCGTATCGTGGGCTTTACAAGAGCAAGGCGGCGGTCGAGTACCCGGTCAACGTCCATCCGGTGGTGCGCACCCATCCGATCACCAACCGCAAGCTGCTGTACGTGAACTCAGGCTTCACCGAACGCATCAAGGGGATCCGGCAACCCGAGAGCAAGGCGCTGTTGCAGATGCTGTTCGACCACATCGCTTATGGCATCGACTTCCAGTGCCGCGTGCATTGGGAGGCCCACAGCCTGACCATGTGGGACAACCGCTGTGTGCAGCATGCCGCCTGCTGGGACTACTTTCCCGAGACGCGTTCCGGCTGGCGCGTGACGACCGTGGGCGAGCGCCCGTACCTGGACCGCGGCTGAGCCATGGCGCGCGCAATACGTTTCGACCATATCGGCGGCCCCGAGGTCCTGCGCATGGAGCAGGTCGAAGTCGGCGACCCCGGCCCGGGCGAGGTTCGGGTATGCCATAGCTATGTGGCAGTCAACTTCATCGATATCTATTTCCGCACCGGTGCCTATCCGCTGGCATTGCCGAGCGGCCTGGGCAGCGATGCCGTCGGTGTCGTGGAGGCAGTGGGCCAGGGGGTCACCGACATCCGCGTCGGCGAGCGGGTCGGCTACCTGCTCGGACCGCAAGGCGCCTATTCGGATGTGCGCGTGATGCCGGCCCATGTGCTGATTCCGCTGCCCGACGGTGTTTCGGACCGCACCGCCTCGGCCCTCATGATGAAAGGCCTTACGGCGCAGTACCTGTTCCGCCAGGTGTATCCGCTCAAGGGTGGCGAAACCATCCTGTACCACGCGGCAGCCGGCGGGGTCGGACTGGTCGCGTGCCAGTGGGCGCGCGCAATCGGCGTCACGATGATCGGCACCGTGTCGACCGACGAGAAGGCGGAAATCGCCCGTGCGCACGGCTGTACCCACACCATCGTCAGCTCCCGCGAGGACATCGCCAAACGCGTGCGCGAACTGACCGATGGCAAGGGGGTGCCGGTGGTGTACGACTCGATCGGCAAGGACACCCTGACCGCTTCGCTGGACAGCCTGCAGCCGCGCGGCTCGCTGGTGAGCAATGGCACCAGCTCCGGCCCGGTGCTGATCGACACGCGCATGCTGGCCGGCAGGGGCTCGTTGTGGGTCACACGGCCAGCCATGGTGCATTACGCGACGCCGCGCACGCAGATGCTGGCGATGGCGCGGGAACTGTTCGACCATGTGCTGGCAGGCGCCATCAAGGGTGAACCGCATCAGGAGTTCGGGCTCGAGGAGGCGGCCGAAGCGCACCGGGCGCTGGAAGGCCGCAAGACGATAGGCGCCACGGTGCTTGTGCCGTGACCCGCGGCATCGAAGGCAAACCATGAATGCCCCGGACGCGGCATGCGCCGCGGAAGCCGCCGCGCCACTGGCCGGATTGCGCGTGGTCGAATTCGGCCAATACATCGCGGTTCCGGCTGCCGGGCAACTGCTGCGCGACCTGGGCGCGGACGTCATCAAGGTCGAGCCGGCCAGCGGCGACCCGGCGCGTTACGCGGGCTGGTCGCAAGATGACTTCGGACCGATGTTCGCACCCTACAACCGCGGCAAACGCTCCGTGGTACTCGACCTGGCCACCTGCGAGGGGAGAAGCGCCGCCTTCCGGCTGGCCGTGGCCGCCGACGTGGTGTTGCAAAACGCGCGGCCCGGCGCCATGGCTCGGGCGGGCGTCGGCCCCGACCAGTTGCGTGCCGTCGCGCCGCGCCTGATCGTGGCGACGGTGAGCGGCTACGGCGAGGGCTCGGCGTTCGCCCGCCGCTCCGGGCTGGACATCGCGGCCCAGGCCGAGAGCGGCATGATGTCCCTGAACGGCGCGGCCGACGGGCCTCCCACGCGGGTCGGGTTTGCCGTGGTGGACGTGATGACGTCGCAGATGGTCGGCAACGCCGTGCTGGCCGCGCTGGTGCGGCGCGGGGTCAACGGGGCGGGCGCCAACATCACCATCTCCCTGCTCGACGTGGCCACCGCCTCCATGGCCTACCCCTGGGCGGAGTACGCCCTGCAGGACCGCGTGCCGGTGCGCACCGGCAACGGCCAGCCGACCGCTGCTCCGGCGGCAGACGTGGTGGCCACCGCCGACGGCGCGGTCGTCATTTCGGCCTACGTGGATGCGCATTTTGTCCGGTTGGCGGAAGCCGTGGGCCAAAGCCACCTCGTGTCGGACCCGAAGTACCTGACAAACGCCGCTCGGGTGGCCCATCGCCTGGAACTGCTCGCCGCGCTGCATGCGGCATTCGCGGAGTTCAAGACGGACGCCTTGTGCGAGTTGCTCGGCGCTGCCGGGGTGGTGGTCGCGGCGGTCAGGAACTTCGACCAGGTCCGGACCGGGGCCAACGGCGTGAGTGAAGGGCTCTTCCTCCAGGTTAGGACACCCGCAAGAGAAGCCTTCGAACTGCCGGGCCTGCCTTTCAGGATGAACGGGCGGCCGTGCGCGCCAAGCCGGTTGCCCGGCATCGGGGAGCATACGCAACAGGTTCTGGCAGAGCTTGAACGCAACGCAAGCTGAGCCAGTCGCCAACTACTCAGCGCCCAGGAAGGGCGCAGGACCGGGCATCGTTGTCGGGACTTCCCACAACCCGATGGCCGGCTTACACTTTCTCCAGCCGCACACGAGACGGCAAGGAGAGAGACATGGTTACTCGTCGCAGCAGCCCCGGCGCCACCGAGAAGCGGGCTCCCAAGCGTGAACCCGAAACCCCCGCAGCTGGCAAGAGCGCCGCTGAGCGGATGCTGGACGCGGCCTCCAGCGCCAAAGCCATCGGAAGCGGCATGGCCGGGCTGGCCGGGCTGGCCGGGCTGGCCGGGGCCACCTTCAAGCTGTACGGCGAATGGGCCCGCACAATGGTCGGGATGAATGAGCGCGAAGTGCCCGCCAAGGACCCGCGTTTTGCCGATCCGGCCTGGCGCGAGAACCCGGTCTACCGGCGCCTCGGGCAAGGTTATCTGGCGTTCTGCGAGGCGGCGGACCGCCTTGCCGAGGACAACCCGCATTGGCGCGGCCGCGCGCGCAACCGCTTTCTGACCGGCGTGCTCACGAGCACGCTTGCGCCGACCAATACCCTGCTGGGCAATCCGGCCGCCCTCAAGCGCGCCATCGAGACCCGCGGCGGGAGTCTCGCCGACGGCATGAAGAACATGTTCGACGACCTGGTGCACAACAAGGGCATGCCGCGCCAGACGCCCAACGATGTGTTCAAGGTGGGCGAAAACCTTGCCATGACACCCGGCGCGGTGGTATTTCGCAACGAGATGGTGGAGTTGATCCAGTAC
>JANMKM010000397.1:0-29237 GCA_031372035.1 Rhodoferax sp.
AGGCTGGCGCCACCCGCGCCAAAGGCCACGCACACGGTACGGCGCTGGGCCACGGCAGCCTTCTGTGCGTACCGCAGCAGGGACAGGGTTTCGTCATGGAAACCCCGGATGTTGAAGTCGGAGGCACCGAGAAAGCGGGGGGCGACGAACACGGCCAAGGTGCCCACAAGCACAATGACCATCAGCAGCTCGACCAGCGTGAAGCCCCGTTGCCATGGCGCGTGGCGCGGCGCCTGGTTGGCACCAGGCGCCGGGGACCTTGTGTTGCTCGGTCGCTCAGGCATAGTCATACGGCGCCAGCACGCCATCGCCCGGCATTAGGGACTGCGCTCGTTTTTGCGCGAGACCCCGGACACGTACGCAACCGCCGGGCAGGGCCTCCGCGCGCGCGCGGCGCCCGCAGCGATCAGAGGATGCCGATGGCCGTGAAAGTGGCCGTCGTGCTCGGCGGGCCGCTGTTGGTGAGGGTGCAGCTGAGGGACGCGGTGGCTGTCACCGTGGCGCTGGTGATGCTGTAGCCCGACGGCAGTCCGCCCTGGAGCGACGTTGCCACGTCGGTGCAGTTGCCGACCGTATTGCCTTTCGCAGAATTCGCCGAGCGCGAGGCATAGTTGATAGCCGCCGCCGAGGACAGGCCGCCGGCTACGCCTTGGGTCGCGGCCACGACGGCGTCGCTCTTGAGGTCGACGAACTTCGGAATGGCCACCGCGGCAAGCACACCGAGGATCACGATCACCATCACCAATTCAATCAAGGTAAAACCGCGTTGCTGTTGCTTCATGTTCTGCACCTGTGTAATGACGAAAAAACCAAACGACTTGTCAGGAACCAGAGTCCCGGACTCCAACGTGGCCTATGGAGCCAGCCAACGAAAACATTTTAGGCCAGCGTCCGCGCATTGTGTACGGATTCAATCCCCTGTCGGTGGGGATTTGTTCTCAAATCCATAGCAATCCGCGCATGCTCCATGGGCTTTACAGCTCATTCCATCGCCTTGCCCTGCCAGAAATAGGGCTCCTTCGGCAAAAGCCGCAACGGCCCTGGCGGAGCACTGACCCGAAACCACACCATAGTGTCGCCGCTGGCGCTGTCGAGCCATTGCCCGAACAGCGGGGCATAACCGACGCAGATACATTCGGTATCAAAAACCCACTTGCCCGGCGCCGTTTCCTGAGCCAGAGCGGCGCCTGCCTCGCCCGCATAGTTGGCAGGCGGGCGCTCCATCAGCCGGAAGGGATTCCGTTGCGTCGATGCCACAACCGAATGCTTGTTGGCCACACCTTGCTGCAAGTGTTGCAGGACCAGGGCCGTGCGCATGGCGCCAAGGGTGGACTTGAAGCCGGCCAGTTCGCCCTGCCCCTGCACGACCCGCGCCTGGTAGCCAAAGACCACGATCAGCACCGCGATCACCAGCGCCAGCAACAGCCACTCCACCAGCCGCCGGCCACCCCATGACAGTTCCGCGGACCTAGCCACCGCCCCGGCCCATGGCCGCCTGACCCATGTTCCACAGCGGCAGAAACACGCCCAGCGCCAGCAACAGCACCAGCACCGCGATGGCACCCAGCATCACTGGCTCGATCGCCGCCGAAAGACCCTTGATGCTGTAGTCGGTTTCGCGCTCATACATGCCGGCGATCTCGAACAGCAGGGCATCGAGCTCGCCCGTCTCCTCGCCCACTGCAATCATCTGCAACACCACGGGCGTGAACACGCCGCTGGCAGCGGCGCAGCGTGAAATGCTCTCGCCGCGCTCGATGCCGTCACGCATCTGCTCGATCCGGCTGCCGATGTAGGCGTTGTCCACGGTCTGGGCCACCACGGTCAGGGCCTGCACCAGCGGCACACCGCTCTGGCTGGAAAGGGCAAAGCTGCGCGCAAACCGGGCCAACGTGGCTTTGAGGATGATGTCGCCGACGATCGGCAGCTTGAGCTTGCGTGTGTCCCAGCGGTAGCGGCCAGTGGGTGTGCGCAGGTAGCCACGCACCACCATCCACAGCCCGACGGCGAGGGCCAGCATCATCGGCCACCACGCGACCATGAATGCCGAGAAGCCCAGCAAGCCGCGGGTGATCAGCGGCAACTCGCTGTTGAATCCGGCAAACACCTTGGCAAATACCGGCAACACGAAGATATTGATGATCACCAGGGCCAAGGCCATGGCGATCATGACGAACATCGGGTAGCGCAGGGCCTGCTTGATGCGTTCACGCACGTCGCGCTCGAACTCCATGTGCTCGGTCAAACGCATGAAGACCTCGGTCAGGCGCCCGGTCATCTCGCCAACGCGAATCATCGCAATGTAGAACGCGCCAAACAGCTCAGCATGGCGCGCCAGCGCCGTGGACAGCTCGCGTCCCTGGTCGAGGCTGGCGCGCACGTCCTTGAGCAGGTCCACCATCGCCGGCTTGTCCGAGGACGCCTGCAGACCGGCAAAGGCCCGCAGGATCGGCACGCCAGCCTTGTTCAAGGTGTACATCTGGCGCGAGAAAATCAGCAGGTCCTCGACCACCACCGGCTTGCGGTTGAAGCGGGCCAGCCAGCCTTCGGCGGCCACCACCGCGTCCGGTGCCGGGCCGATGTGCACCGGCGCCACCCCCATGGCCAGCAGCTGGTCGGCGACGCCGCTCTCACCAACTGCTTCCAGTTGGCCCGAAACCAGCTCTCCACGGGCGTTGCGGCCACGCCAGGCAAATGCGGGCATGGCGACTTATTCCCCTTCGTCCACGTCAAAACCGATGCGCATGGCCTCGGCCAACGATGTCTTGCCCTGGCGCACCATGTCCAGTGCGTGGTAGGCCAGGGTGCGCCCACGCATGCGCTCGCGCGCCGCCGCCAGGAACGCGGCCGGGTCGGCACGGGTGGCGGCCTGGGTCAGCTCGGCGTCCATTTCCAGCAGTTCGTACACACCTTGGCGACCCGAATAGCCGGTGCCATTGCAGGCCGAGCAGCCACGGCCGCGCTTCGGGCTCACCGGTGTGCCATTCTGGATCAGGCTGGTCAGCCAGGCCTGCTCCTGGGCGTTGGGCTGCTGCGGCTCGGCGCAGACATCGCAATTGAGCCGCACCAGCCGCTGCGCAATCACGGCCTGGAGCGAGGTTGACACCATGAACGCCGGCACACCCATGTCCAGCAGCCGGAACGGCGTGCTGATGGCGTCGCGGGTATGCAGCGTGGACAGCACCAGGTGCCCGGTGATGGCAGCGCGCAGCCCGATCTCGGCGGTTTCGGCATCACGCATCTCACCTACCAGGATCACGTCCGGGTCCTGGCGCAGCGTGGCGCGCAGCACCCGGGCGAACGTCAGTTCAATCTTGTCGTTGACCTGCACCTGGGTGATGCCGGGCAGCCGGTACTCCACCGGGTCTTCGACCGTGATCACCTTGAGTTCGGCGGCGTTGATCTCCGCCAACGCAGCGTACAGCGTGGTGGTCTTGCCGGAGCCAGTCGGGCCGGTCACCAGCACCAGGCCGGAACTGCGCGACAGCACCTCGCGGAAACGCTTGAGCATGTTCTCCGGCATGCCGATGCTATCGAGCCGGCGCATGCCGCCGCCCTGGTTGAGCAGCCGCATTACGACCGATTCGCCATAGGTCGTAGGCAGGGTGGACAGGCGCACATCCAGTGTCTGGTCGCGCAGGCGCACGCTGAAGCGGCCATCCTGCGGCAGGCGCTTCTCGGAAATGTCCAGCCCGGCCATCAGCTTGAGCCGCTGCGCCAGGGCGCCGGCGATGCGCTTGTCGGCCTGGGTCTGCGTTTGCAGCACGCCATCGACGCGCACCCGGATCTGCAACCCCGCTTCCTGCGGCTCGATGTGAACGTCGGACGCGCCCACCTGGGTGGCATCCTCGAACATCGACTGCAGCAGCCGCACCACGGGCGCGCCCTCGAGCCCTACTGTCGCGGTCAGCTCACCGAAGTCAACAGCATCGCCCAGGTCCTTCTCCAGAGCCCGGGCCAGGCCACTGATCTCCTCGGTACGGCGGTACAGGCGGTCAAAAGCCAGGGCCAGTTGGCTTTCCGGCGCAGCAGCAATACCTATGCTGCGCTTGAGCAATCGCGTAACCTCGTCGAACGCAAAAAGGTCCAGCGGGTCCGCCATGGCCACCAGCAGGCTATCGCCCTTGTCTTCCAGCACCAGCGCCCGAAAACGCCGGGCTGCCGACTCCGGCAGCAGCTTGACGACATCGCCCCGGAACGGGAAGGTCTTGAGGTTGACGAAGGGAATGCGCAGCTGCCGTGCCAGGCCGTTGGCCAGCAGTTCCTCGGTGATCACGCCACTCTCGATCAGCAGGCGCCCCAGCTTCTTGCCGGTCTGGCGCTGCAGGTCCAGGGTTTGCAGCAACTGCTCTTGCGAGATCAGCTTTTGCTGCACGAGCACGTCGCCCAGACGCAGCTTCTCCGGTCGCATCGGAACAAAACGCGTGCCTTCGGGCGTGGGCGATGCAGTACTGGCCGTGCTCATGGGCTGGTCCTTGGTTCGGGAAACTTCAAAAATGATAGCACCCCGTGCCCGCTGTGCCAAGCAATCGCTGAAATTCAGCCGTTGCTGCCACCACGGCGCGGGCCTGGAACCCGCGTCCGCGCATCAGTGCAGATGGCGTGGCTTGCGACCTCCACCGTGGCCCGGCCCGCCAGAACCGCCACCGGAACCGCGGGACGGACGGCCGATCTCCAGCGAGTTGACCATGGCGTCGAATCGTTTCGTGAACAGCTTGTCAATCTCAGCCACTACACCGGCGAGCTCGGCGCCATCGAAATGGCGTTCCATCATGTTGACCACATCCTGCACCAGCAGGTCCCGCTGCACCTGCATGATGGCGGCCGGATTGGGGCCGACGAACAGCATCAGGAAGTCGTCACGCGACTCCCCTTCCTCTTCGTCGTCCTCTTCATCGAAGTCGGCGTCATAAAACGTCACCTCGATCGCCGCTCCGGTTTCGGTCAGTTCATTGAGATTCATGCACAACTCGTCCAGTGCCTGGCGGAAGTCCTCGTCGCCCGACACCGTCCAGCACAAGCGCAGCAGGTGCTCCGCGGCCTCGAACTTGATGCCCGGTTCGTCCTCGTAGGCGCTGCTGGCGCCATCCGCCAGTGACCGTGCACCGGCGTACTTCCACAGCGGCTTGAGCGCTTCTTGCAGCTTGTCGAAAGCTACATCAGCGCGCAACGGAACCTCACCATGTACATGGATTTCAAAGGGAGCATTGGATCGGGTCATGTTGCAACTAGTGTAGTCTTGAGTGGACGCGAAATCGAGCCCGGAACCGGGGCTCCTATCTGCACACACGGGGCGACACTTGGTGCCCGGAACCGGAATCGAACCGGTACGCCCCTTATGCAGGAAAGCGGCGGATTTTAAGTCCGCTGTGTCTACCTATTTCACCATCCGGGCGACGCAGGGAATCTGGAGGCGCGACCCGGAGTCGAACCGGGCTGATCGGATTTGCAATGCTGTGAACAAGCCGGACAAATCAAGGGCTTGCGCAGTTCGTCATCTACAAAGCCAAACGAGCCGCCGCCCTGCCCTGCCTCTCGACGGTCTACCGTCGCCGATGGATTGTAGAGGGGTTATGTGATACTGATCGCGGTGGCGGCGATACGTAGAATCAGAGACCACAACCGACCGTCCAAAAAATGTCAGATCACGTCGAACCCGACCGAGCAGGGGACACACTCTCCGGAGCGCTTGAACCGATGCCGGCCATCGGGCCTGCAGCACATCCAGAGTCTCGAATCGGGGAACGGATCAGGCATGCGCGCGGCCGGCTCAACTTGAGCATAGAAGGGCTGAGCAGGTATTCCAGCCACTACGACTCACTCAACCAGAACCAAGGGCTGTCCCCCGCTTCAATTTCTCGTTACGAAGCGGGGCAAAGCCTTCCAGGGGCGCGGGAACTTCGACTCTTGTGTGATGCGCTGTCGGTATCCGCCGACTGGCTGCTGTTTGGTCTGCTTCCAGAACACCAAATGACAGCGGCTGAACAAACCATGATTGCTGCCGTACGAGCAATCGCCGACGAGCGAGCGAAGCAAGTGCGTGAGCCAGACGAGCGGGCTGGGTCACACCCTCCGACTATTCGCGGCATGGTCAGATGGGATGTGACTCTTTCGGACGTTCCCGAAGCACTACTAGCCAAGGCTCGAAAGCCGTGATCCTTCCCTGTAAGCAATTTTTCTTACTCAATGGGTTGACTTGTCGTTGAACTGCCTGTAAATTCCTTTCCATCCGGGGGCGATAGCCTCCGAAGCGGAAGGAATCATGGCAGCAAAAACATCACCAATCCTCACCCCGAGCCAGTCGCAAGGGGCACGGCGCCAGCTGGCGCTTTCACAGAATCAGGTTATTGCCCAGGCGGGCATACAGGCCTACAAGCTCAAGCAGTTTGAAGCCCGCGGGCTGCAGATTGAGCTGGCAAGCCTCAAGAAGCTGCGCGCCTTCTATGAGGCCGAGGGCGTGGACTTCGACCAGCTCGAAGACCACGTATCGCCGCCACGCTTGGCAGGAGAGCGCGACACGGCACCGCGCGCCAACATGACGGCGACTGCCCGGCCGGGCTTTCTCATTGCCCAGGACTTGGACCAGGTGCACGTGGACAGCATGCTCGATCAGATGCATGCGAACGACCAACGCATTGCGGAGCTGATCGAACAGGGGTGCAGTCCGGGCTTTTTCGGAGGTCTGTCAGATGAGACCGGCGAGGCAATGCGCGAACTGATCGGCACGCTGGTAGAGAGCCACTTGCTCTTCCGGCGCCTGCAGGGCCGCAGCCTAATTGTTCCGGTTACCGATGATCCCAAGACGGTCGGCGACTGCCTGGCCCAGATGGTCAAGGAATCCGCGCCGTTCGAGGTGTTCAACATCCTGGCCAGCGTCGGCAATGCGGCGCCGCTGCCAACCGACGACATCAATGAAGGCGAGGACTGAACCATGAAAGTCCCACTTTCCATGCTCAGTGGCGCCGGCAGTTCAAAGACAGCGGCCGTCATCGCCATTCTGGTCGGGCTGTATGTCGTGACCAAGCTCAAGCAACAGGCGCAGCCAAGCGCCAGCACTCAACCCCGTTGATCAACCCCGCAGGCGCACCGTAAATGCCTGCCAACAGATTGCAGAACACCATGAGCATCATGATGAATCGAGCCCAACGGCGCCGCGCGCAGCGCCGCGTGCACATTCCAACCTACGCCAAGCAAACCCACAAGCTGGCACCTCTGACCTGCGTCGTGTGGGTGCCCGACGTGCCTGGCTATGCCGCCTTCATTGACCACGGAATATTCCAGGTGGCAAGTCACCCGGAGATGGCCTACCAGGTCTCCGAAGGCTTGGCCGAGGCCCTGGCGCTGGCAGTTCGCGCCATAGGCTTTCGCGCCGAAGTCCGGCCCTACCGTCCACACGCCCACGCCTGAGCCGTGGACACTCTGAGCCCATCGGGCGAACGCCTGCTGATCGGTCGGCCGCCGCCGTGCATGAGCGACGGCGCCAAGCGCCTGCACATGCTGCGCACCTGGCTGGAGGTCTGCCACAGCGACCCGCGCCATGACGCCGAGGCCTATCTGACCGCCTGCCGGCTACGCGAACAAGCCGCAGCCTTGATCGGGTACATGGCATGACGCCTGCAGCATCGTTACAGCCGGCGCTGGTGGACGCCAGCGCCTTCGACCTCAGCGACGACGAACTGACCGAGGCAGCGCGCAAGGCGTCCGCATCGGTCCATAGGCTTGTCGGCCAGTGGCACGCCATGGGTACACCAGAGCCACGGATTCAGCGGGTCCTGCGCTCAGTGGCGAAACGCCATAGCATCGCTTTGCCAGACCGGGCCGGGTTGCAACAGACCTTGAACCGGATGTGCAATGCAGCATGGTGGCGGCGCGCACTGCGTAAGCGGTTCAGCATCTTGGAGCATCAGGCCATCATTGCAGGCCGAGTTCATCGGCACGCGGGGCAGTACGTGTCAGACCAGACGATGCGACGCTTTGCCCGTGACAAGAGGCGCATTGCCGAACTGCTGGCGTCGCTGGTGGCAGTGAACCAGACCACGGGCGAGGTGCTGCCACTGGACGAACTTGCTGCGGCCAGTCTGGCAAACCCAGCCAACCGCCGACGTGCAATGATGGTCCGCATCAAGGGCGCCGAACAGCACGCCAGGTCAAAGGGGATGATCGCCCTGTTTCTGACCTTCACCTGTCCCAGCCGCATGCATGCGCGGCACCACACCGGCCAGGCAAATCAGAAGTACGACGGAACCGGTCCACGGCAGGCACACGCATACCTGCATGCCGTTTGGCGTTGCGCGACCCGCAACCTGGCCCACGCGGGTGTTGCGATGTCTGGGCTTCGTGTGGTGGAGCCACATCACGATGCATGCCCTCATTGGCACGTGCTGGTGTTCGTAGCGCCGGAACATGCCGAGAAGGTGATTGCAACAGTCGGCGCCTATGCCATGGCCGACACACCAAATGAGCCAGGCGCGTCCGAGCGCCGATTCCAGGCCGTGCGCATCGACCCGGCCAAGGGTAGCGCAGTCGGCTACATCGCAAAGTACGTGTCGAAGAGCATCGACGGGATGGGCGTGGGAGTTGACGACGAGACCGGTGCAAGCGGATCAGATGCTGCAGCGGGCGTCGTTGCGTGGTCACGAATCCACAGGATTCGGCAATTCCAGTTTTTCGGCTTGCCGGCCATCACACCGGTGCGAGAGCTGCACAGGCTGACGCACATCGACACGCCGAGCCACGGACTTGCAGCTGCGCACCAGGCCGTGAAGGCGAACGACTATGGCGCACTGCTGGCAGTGTGCGAGGCCTACTCGCTGGGCTTTCGGGTCGATTACGTAACGCGGCCCAGCTCACGATATGCCGACGAACTTGCGCACCGCATCCAGGGACTGACGGCCAGCGCCAGCGACTTGCAGCTGCCGGCCACGCTGACCACACGCACCGACGAATGGCGCATTGAAACCAGGGGCGGCGATGCTGCAGGGAAGCCGGATGTCCCCCCTTGGACTCGATTCAATAACTGCGCACCCATTGATTTGCAAGGACTTTTCCCGGACGCGCCAGGCGTCCAGGATCTGGAATCGTCAAAGAGATCGAGGGGGAGAGGCGGAAAAGGTGCCCCGCGCTGGGCACCGCTACCTGGCGCGGGGCGTGTCGATTGCAGATCGAGCACCCGGGAGTATGGCGAAGCCACGAAAACGCGCAAGAACATGGCTCCAGGTGCCCCGGAGGGTGCAGCCCATGCTTAACCGCCTTCCGAAGCCAGGGCAGATGCCATCGCTGGCGATGATGTTTGAGGACATCGGCAATCCGACGCCCAAGCAAGTCGGCGACGCACTGGGCGTGCACGAGGCCACGGTGTGCCGGTGGCTCCGCAAGGGGCAGGCCCCGCGGTCCGCAATGCTGGCGCTGTTCTGGATCACCCGCTGGGGAGTCTCCCAGGTGCACGCCGAAGCCCACAACGCGGCCGTTGTGCATGCCGGCCACGCGCGGGCGCTGCTGACCCAGGTGCACAAGCTGGAATCGCGCCTGGCGCGCCTGGCCCGCATCGCTGACTTCGGCGCGGGCAATGACCCGATCCAGGACGCCGGCCGGCTCGGCCGGTCCCTGCCACTGGTCGAACGGGTCGATTCACCCGACCAATTGCTGCGGGTTGTACTGCCTGCGGCGCTGATAAATCTATGGATTGAACTGGGTGATCCGCCCGGAACAACCGAAGGTCAACACCGCGTTGAACTGAGCAACCATGCGGCTTCCGAGCTGGTTGCACCACTGCTAGGCCAACCATCAAAGGGGATGATATGAACCGCAGACACAAGGCCACACCAGGCGAATTCCGGTTGATCAGGGCGCTATCCGTTGAAGACAACGTGAAGCGCTTGCGCAAGCACATCGAGCGCCTGCAGCAACGGATGCACTTTGGCTGGGGTAGCACCAGGATTCCGCAACGAAATCGCCGGCTGGCACGGGCGCGGGCGCAAAGCCAGACATGAGCGCCCTGTTCTTGACCCCGGATGAACTGTACGAACTGACCGGGTTCAAGGCAGCGCATTGCCAGGCGCGATGGCTTGATCAGAACCGGTGGCGGTACGCGCCAGATCGGCACAACCGGCCCAAGGTGGCCCGCGACTACTTCAACGCCCGTATAGGGGCCACTGCGGCGAACCAGGTGAACCAGGTCAACCCCGCGTTGATGCTGGAACAACCGAACTTCGCCGCACTGGATGGCTATAGGGTGCGCGCCTGAAGATGGGCCGGCTGCGCACGATCAACAAGGGATTACCCAAGGGGTTGCACCTCAAGGATGGGCGGTACTACCACGTCACGACCAGTTCACCCAGAAAATGGACTGCGCTCGGGTCGGATCGCCTGCAGGCGCTGGTCCAATGGGCACGGATCGAAGGCGCTGACCCGGACCCAGAGGCATGCAGCTTCGAGGCCATTGCAGCCAGGTACACGCGCGAAGTCATACCCGGCAAGGCAACGCGTACCCAGCTCGACAATATCGGCGAGCTGGGCCGATTGGTGGCAGTGTTCGGCAAAGTGCTGATCGGCTCCATAAAGCCGTTTCACGTACGCCAGTACATGGACAAGCGGGGCGCACAGGCAAAGTCCAGGGCGAACCGGGAAAAGGCCTTGCTGAGCCACATTTTCAACAAGGCCAGGGAGTGGGGCTATACCGACATGGCGAACCCGTGCCAGGGCGTCAAGGGGTTCACCGAAGCCGGCCGCGAGCGGTACGTGACGGATGCCGAATTCAAGGCCGTGCGCGACGCTGCGCACCAATCCGTGCGCGACGCGATGGACCTGGCCCTGCTGACCGGACAACGGCCGGCCGATGTCCTGAAAATTCAGCGCTCCGACCTCCGGGACGGTGCGCTATGGATCACACAGAACAAGACCGGTGCCAAGCGTGCGATTGAACTCACGGGCGAACTCGGCAAGGTCATCGCCGACATCTTGGCCCGCCCGTGCAAGCAGCTCAGTCCGCACTTGATCCAGGACGATGATGGGCAACCGGTCAGGCTGCGCACGCTGCAAAGCCGGATCGACAAGGCCCGCAAGGTCTCAGGCGTGCACTTTCAGTTCCGCGACATCAGGGCCAAAACGGCGACCGACACAGGCAGCCTGGCGCACGCGCAAAGCCTACTCGGCCACAAGAAGCGCGACATGACGGAACAGTACGTGCGCCGGCACAGCGGCGAGCGCGTCAAGCCGCTGCGATAGCCGTCAGCCGGCTTGCTTGTGGCCGCAGCAAGGCCTCGCGCGCTATTTCCAGGTGCCGACGTAGCGCTTACTTGCCACGTGTGCGTTCTTCCCCAATCCAGTCGAGGGAGAGAAAAATCGATGCGGGGCAAAGGTCACTTCCCATTCACCATTCCTGCGAAAACTCAGCTCTCCAACGTTCGCCTTTGGAAGCAAGCTACGCAGGCATGTGGCGTGCTCGCAAAACTGACCATTTTTCAAGAAGAGCGACAAGGGTGGAAACAGCAGCACGAACGGCGGGCGCTGCCCATTGAATGTCGATTGAGCGTATGTGATCGCCTGCCATGCCGCCTTCACTGACTTGTTGTCCTTGTCGTTCAATTGTTTCACCTCGACCGGGATCAGCTGAGCTGGAAATCCTTGCGATGCAATGTGCGGCCTGGCCTCAAGCGTGAGGTCCGCGACTACGCGCGAGCCCTCAAGGATGTGCAGGCCCGGCACGTCTTGCTTGATAACGAAATCTGCATGCAGGCTAGCGCATATGGCATGTCGAACGCGCCCTTCTTCAAGGCCGACCAGCGACCACATGAACGAACCCAAATCGCGCAATGTGGCAGTCTGCAGCATGCCGATCCTCTGTGTCATTGACAAGGAAATCGCTCAGGGCCAAGTAGTACAAGAGGCTACACCTCGTCCTCTGGCAGAAAAGTCCAATGCTCTTTCGGCATCCAGCCGGCGCGCGCCTTCCTTGAAATCAAGGTAACAAAATGCCGATGCTGACCAAACTTCTCCACGAGCTTCTTCGAGAGCGTTTTCGCAGGTACGTCGCCAATGATGAAAACCGCGTTCGGGATCGAATAAAACCAGTTCTCAACGCCATCCAACGTGTCAAGGAAACGCCCGACTTGATCGCGATCAAAGTCGTTCGGGGTGAAGACATACAGATAAGCTCTGCTCATTGCTCAACCTCATCAGTTGTCGCCGCGCCGGGCAGCAGTAGCGGGTCGGGGCCAAACTCAATGCTGACCGGATCAAATATCACATCCCCCCCTTTTTGGGCTACCAAGTCCAGCTTGGCCATCTCAAATTGCAATCTTTCGGACTGAACTAAGCGAGGGTCTATTCGGACGAGCGCGTGGTACTGCCACAAGGAGAATAAAACGATGAACGCCGCCAATGCAAAGAACGCAATGCTCATTGGGGGCTGGAGAAACGGGCAGAGCAACAAGCACGGCACCGTGACGATGCCATTGAGCCACAGCAAGGGGGTGACTGCGCTCCCAGTCTGCCGGCTCTTTAGCGCCTTTTCCAAGTAGCCAGTTATCGTATTGAGCATTGAAGTGATCCGCGAATAGTGAGGCCTACTGTGATGGGGAAACGCTCCGCATGTTGGGCTCGCTGTCCCTTCCTCTTGAACAGCAATTGAGAGGCGTGCGGTCGCAGTCCTGATGCCGCTGGCGGCATGTGGCGAAGCCTAAGCCAAGTCGCCGTTTTGTAGAACTGGAGGCAGAATTGTAGAGCGACCGCAACAGCTGAAAAGCGCTGCAACCCGCATGAAATCTGGAGGCGCGACCCGGAGTCGAACCGGGCTGATCGGATTTGCAATCCGGTGCATAACCGCTTTGCTATCGCGCCGCTGTGGGCCGGAACCATGCCGGCTCTAACAAAAAAGGGAAGCTTTGGGCTTCCCTTTTCGGAATCTGGAGCGGGAAAAGAGTCTCGAACTCTCGACCTCAACCTTGGCAAGGTTGCGCTCTACCAACTGAGCTATTCCCGCATTTCAAGCCTTGAATTATAGCCTAATTTTTCAGTGTTTCACGGGGCCGCCTGCACCCGTTGCAGCCTCCACCACCGGCACCGTCGCAGCCACCACGGGTTCATCGTCGGGCAACGGCTCGGGCATGCGTTCCAGTGCCACTTCCAATACCTTGTCGATCCAGCGCACCGGCACGATCTCCAGGCCGTTCTTTACGTTCTCTGGAATTTCCTGCAAATCCTTGGCGTTCTCTTCCGGAATCAGAACGGTCTTGATGCCGCCGCGCAAGGCCGCCAGCAGCTTTTCCTTGAGGCCGCCAATCGCCGTGACCTCACCGCGCAAAGTGATTTCGCCCGTCATTGCTACACCACTACGTACCGGAATCCCGGTCAGCGCAGACACAAATGCTGTGGTCATGGCAGCGCCTGCGCTGGGGCCATCCTTAGGCGTGGCGCCGTCGGGTACATGGATATGGATGTCCTTCTTCTCGAAAATCTCATCCTTGATACCAAGACGGCGTGACCGGCTGCGCACCACCGTGCGCGCCGCCTCGACCGACTCCTTCATCACATCGCCCAGCGAACCGGTGCGGGTGATCACGCCCTTGCCGGGCATCATCGCGGCCTCGATCGTCAGCAGATCGCCACCAACCTCCGTCCATGCCAAGCCGACCACTTGGCCGACCTGGTTCTGCTCTTCGGCCCGGCCATAGGTGTACTTGCGCACGCCCAGGTAGTCATTCAGGTTCTCTGCCGTGACCTGAACCTGCGGTGTCATCTTCTTGAGCTGCAAACCCTTGACGACCTTTCGGCAGATCTTGGACAGATCCCGCTCCAGCGAGCGCACACCGGCCTCGCGGGTGTAATAGCGCACGATGTCGCGGATGGCATCCTCGGACACCGACAGTTCTTCGCTCTTGACGCCGTTGTTCTTCATCTGCTTGGGCAGCAGATACTTCATGGCGATATTGGTCTTCTCGTCCTCCGTATATCCAGACAGCCGGATCACTTCCATGCGATCCAGCAAGGCTGGCGGAATGTTCATGGAATTGGACGTAGCCACAAACATCACGTCACTCAGGTCGAAGTCCACTTCCACATAGTGGTCGCCAAACTTGTGGTTCTGCTCCGGGTCCAGAACCTCCAGCAACGCACTGGATGGGTCACCGCGAAAGTCGGTGCCGAGCTTGTCAATCTCATCGAGCAGGAACAAGGGGTTGCGCGTGCCGATCTTGGACAGGCTCTGCAACACCTTTCCCGGCATGGCGCCAATGTAGGTCCTGCGGTGACCACGGATCTCGGCCTCGTCGCGCATGCCACCAAGCGCCATGCGCACGTACTTGCGTCCCGTGGCCTTGGCAATCGATTGCCCGAGTGATGTCTTGCCGACGCCAGGGGGGCCCACCAGGCACAGGATCGGCGCCTTGACCTTGTCCACCCGCTGCTGCACCGCAAGATATTCGAGGATCCGGTCCTTGACCTTGTCCAGCCCGAAGTGGTCCTCGTTGAGCACTGTCTCGGCGTTGCCCAGATCGTGCTTGATCTTGGTCTTGGCGGACCACGGCAACCCTGTCAACACGTCGATGTAGTTGCGCACCACGGTCGCCTCGGCCGACATGGGCGACATCAGCTTGAGCTTCTTGAGCTCACCTTCGGCCTTTTTCAGGGCCTCCTTTGGCATCTTGGCCAACTTGATCTTCTTCTCGATCTCATCGATGTCAGCGCCTTCCTCGCCCTCACCGAGCTCCTTCTGGATCGCCTTGACCTGCTCGTTCAGATAGAAGTCGCGCTGGTTCTTTTCCATCTGGCGCTTGACGCGACCACGGATCTTCTTGTCAACGTTGAGGATGTCAACCTCGCGCTCGATCTGCTCGTACAGGTTTTCCAGCCGCTCTTTCACGCCGGAGAGCGCCAGCACGGCCTGCTTGTTGTCCAGTTTCAGCGGCAGATGGGCGGCGATGGTGTCAGCCAGCCGGCCGGCATCGTCAATGCTGGAGATCGACGTCAGGATCTCGGGCGGGATTTTCTTGTTCAGCTTGACGTACTGATCGAACTGGTGCATCACGGCGCGGCGCAATGCTTCAACCTCGCTGGCCTTGCCACGCGGCTTGTCCAGATCTTCCAGCACTGCGGGCACCGGCGTGACATTGGCCGAGAAATGCGATTCGCCCTCATCAATGCGGTTCACACGGGCGCGCTGCTGGCCTTCGACCAGCACCTTGACGGTGCCATCCGGCAGCTTGAGCATCTGCAGGATCGTGGACACACAGCCGACGTCAAACATGTCGGTGACGACCGGGTCGTCCTTGGCGGCTGCTTTCTGCGCCACCAGCATGATGCGGCGTTCGGCTTCCATCGCCGACTCCAGTGCCTTGATGCTCTTGGGCCGTCCCACGAACAGAGGAATCACCATATGCGGAAACACGACCACGTCGCGCAGCGGCAGCAAGGGCAGATCCAACGGGACTTCAGGCAGGGAGATGTGACCAGACATGGGAAACCTTTGTGTGCTCTGTTGAATATGGAATGCGTCGTCGGATTTTCAAGCAGTGCCGCATTATCGAGCGCCTGTTCCGGCGCGAGATTGCGTATTCCAACGCAAAAACCCGCCTGATCAGCAGTTCAGAACTGCGCGCTCTGCAAAGGCTTCAGGCCTTGCGTGCGCTTTCGCGGTACACCAGCAACGGCGGCTTGTTTTCCTCAATGGTGGACTCGTCAACCACCACCTTGTCCACGTTGGATGCATTGGGCAGGTCATACATCGTGTCCAGCAGCGACTGTTCCAGGATCGAGCGCAACCCACGGGCGCCGGTCTTGCGCGCCAACGCCTTCTTGGCAATCGCCTTCAGAGCAGAAGGGCGAATCTCCAGATCCACGCCTTCCATTGACAACAGTTTGCTGTATTGCTTGACCAGGGCGTTCTTCGGCTCGGTCAGGATCTGCACCAGCGCGTCTTCACTCAGTTCCGCCAGGGTAGCGACCACCGGCATGCGGCCAACCAGTTCTGGAATCAAGCCGTACTTGATCAGGTCTTCGGGTTCCACGTCTTTGAACACATCGGTCAGGCTGCGCCGCTGCTTGCTCTTGACCGCAGCGCCAAAGCCGATACCCGAGGCTTCGGTGCGGTTGTCGATCACCTTCTCCAGCCCGGAAAACGCACCGCCGCAAATGAACAGGATGTTGGTGGTGTCGATTTGCACGAAATCCTGGTTCGGATGCTTGCGCCCGCCCTGCGGCGGCACGCTGGCCATAGTGCCTTCGATCAGCTTGAGCAGGGCCTGCTGGACGCCCTCACCGGACACATCCCGGGTGATGGATGGGTTATCGGACTTGCGCGAGATCTTGTCAATTTCGTCGATATAGACAATGCCACGCTGGGCCCGCTCAACATCGTAGTTGCAGCTCTGCAGCAACTTGAGCACGATGTTCTCGACGTCTTCTCCAACATAGCCGGCCTCGGTCAGGGTGGTGGCATCGGCCATCACGAACGGCACATCCAGCATGCGAGCCAAGGTCTGTGCCAACAGCGTCTTTCCCGATCCCGTGGGCCCGATCAGCAGGATGTTGCTCTTGGAAAGCTCAACATCATCCTTCTTGGCCTTTTCCTTGTGCCGCAAGCGCTTGTAATGGTTGTACACGGCGACTGCCAGCATGCGCTTGGCGACCTCCTGGCCGATCACGTAGTTGTCGAGATTGGCCTTGATGTCCTGCGGCGTGGGCAGTTCACCGCGCGGGTCCCGCGCCTCGGTGCCGGCTGGCACTTCATCGCGGATGATTTCATTGCACAGTTCAATGCATTCATCACATACGAATACCGACGGTCCCGCGATCAGCTTCTTGACCTCGTGCTGGCTCTTGCCGCAGAAAGAGCAGTACAGTGTCTTTTCGCTGGAAGACCCCTTTTTTTCGGCCATGTGCGCAACGCCCTTTTAGCAGTAGTTAACGGATGATAACCAAATAACAAGCCGACAACGCCGCCGCAGCGCCAGCGGCGAACTGGCCAGGGCACTGCGATTCAAGGCCCCGTTCAGGGCCGTTTGGAAATGACCTGATCCACCAGGCCATATTCCTTGGCTTCGTCCGCAGAGAGGTAAAAATCGCGCTCGGTGTCGCGCTCGATCTTTTCCAGCGGTTGGCCGGTAGCAGCGGCCAGAATCTTGTTCAGTTGCTCGCGGGTCTTGAGAATGTCGCGGGCGTGGATCTCGATGTCGGTGGCCTGGCCCTGCGAGCCGCCCGACGGCTGGTGGATCATCACCTTGGAGTTCGGCAGCGAAAACCGTTTGCCCTTGGCCCCCGCAGCCAGCAGGAATGCACCCATGCTCGCCGCCATGCCGGTGCACAGCGTCGATACGTCCGGCTTGATGAAGTTCATGGTGTCGTAGATCGCCATGCCGGCGCTGACCGAGCCGCCAGGGGAGTTGATGTAGAACGAGATGTCCTTGTCCGGGTTCTCGCTTTCCAGGAACAGCAATTGCGCCACCACCAGGTTGGCCGTCTGGTCATTGACCGGCCCGACCAGGAAGATCACCCGCTCCTTGAGAAGGCGCGAGTAGATGTCGTAGGAGCGCTCGCCCCGGCCCGACTGCTCAATGACCATGGGCACCATGCCCAGGCCCTCTGTTTCCATGGCAATGTTTCGCGAATTCATGTTCTCTCCAGTTTGGCCGGTACTGTACCGAAGTTGAGGGGCGCCTGCTGCATGTGGGGCCACCCATCGGCAGTGCAAGCCCGGCGCACGGCCGGGCTCAGCTCTGGCCCATCAACTCGTCAAACGCAACACTCTTCTCGATGATTCTGGCCTGTGAGAGCACAAATTCCGTAACGTTGTTTTCGATCACGATGGCCTCCACTTCGGCCATGCGCCGGTTGTCTCCGTAGTACCAGCGCACTACTTCGGCCGGCTTTTCATAGCTGGCTGCAAGCTCTTCGATGTGGGCCTTGATCTGCTCGGGCTTGGCGTGCAGGCTATGGGTGCGGACCAGTTCGGCCACTACCAGGCCCAGGCGCACACGACGTTCGGCCTGCGGCCGGAACACGTCTTCCGGGATCGGCGCCTTGTCAGCATCCTTGATCCCGCGCTGCTTCAGGTCTGCGCGTGCCGATTCCACCATCCGGTTGAGCTCTGCCTGCACACTGGAATTGGGCAGGTCCAGTACCGACTTCGCGAGCAGCGCGTCCATCACGGCCTGCTTGTTGCGCGCCAGCAGGCGGAACTTGACTTCGCGCTCCAGATTCTTTTTGATGTCGGCGCGCAGGCCTTCCACCGTCGCGTCGGCAATGCCCAGCGACTTGGCCAGCGCTTCATTGACTTCTGGCAGATTGGCCAATTCGATTTTCTTGACCGTCACCATGAAGTCTGCTGTCTTGCCGGCTACATCCTTGCCCTGGTAGTCGGCCGGAAAGGCCAACTGGAAAGTCTTGCTCTCGCCCAGCTTCATGCCCCGCACGGCATCTTCGAATTCCTTGAGCATCTGGCCGTCGCCAACCAGAAACTGGTAGTCCGAAGCCTTGCCGCCGGCAAACACCTCGCCATCGACCTTGCCTTCGAAGTCCACCGTGACCCGGTCGCCTTCCTGGGCCTCAGCGTCGTGCGGGCGCTGGGCAAAGGTGCGGCGCTGCTTGCGCAGGATCTCCAGCGTCTTCTGGATCGCAGCTTCCGTCACTTCGGTGGCCAGACGCTCCACCTCGGCCTCGGCCAGACTGCCGATCGCCACTTCCGGATACACCTCAAAGATGGCGTCGAAAGCCATCTCGCCGGTAGGCAGCGCCTCTTTCTCCGTGATCCGTGGCTGGCCCGCCACCCGCAGCTTGGCTTCGTTGGCGGCATTGGCAAATGCCTCGCCGACCTTGGCGTTCATGACCTCATAGTGCACCGAATAGCCGTAACGCTGGGCGACCACATTCATCGGCACCTTGCCGGGGCGGAAGCCATCCATCTTCACCGTGCGGGCGATCTTCTTCAGCCGGGAGTCCACTTCCGAGCGGATGGCATCCACCGGCAGGGTCAGGGTCATGCGGCGTTCGAGTTTTTCAAGTGTTTCTACGGTTACAGTCATCTCACATCTCCTACAGTACAGGGGCAATGTTGTTTGCTGGTGCGCGGGGGGGGACTCGAACCCCCACACCATTGCTGGCGTCAGGACCTAAACCTGGTGCGTCTACCAATTTCGCCACCCGCGCATCACGAAAACAAAAAGGGGGCGGCCGGTACGACCACCCCCACGCATTCGGTCAACCCAAGATTTTAACCTGCCGGCGCCATCACGGGCCGCATGCGGCGGTTCCAGTGCCCGAGCGAGAACTCAGGGGATACCAGGCGTATCGCGTTCCACCCGGAACCATGCGGCGTACATGGCGGGCAGGGACAGCAAGGTCAGTACCGTGGCGACCACCAGGCCACCCATGATGGCAATGGCCATCGGCCCCCAGAACACCGACCGCGACAACGGAATCATGGCCAGCACCGCGGCCGCGGCCGTCAGCACAATCGGACGCAAACGCCGCACCGCACTTTCCACAATCGCCTCCCAGGCCGGCACGCCCACATCCCGCTCCTGTTCAATCTGGTCGATCAGGATCACGGAATTGCGCTGGATCATGCCCATCAGCGCGATCACGCCCAACAGCGCCACAAAGCCGAAGGGACGGTCAAAGATCAGCAGTGCCGCGGCCACTCCGGCAATGCCCAGCGGTCCGGTCAGAAACACCAGCATCGCGCGGCTGAAACTGTGCAACTGCAACATCAGCAAAGTGAAGGTGATGAACAGCATGATCGGCACGCCAGCGGCAATCGAATCCGAACCTTTGCTGCTTTCCGCCACCGCGCCGGCAACCTCGATCGAGTAGGCGTTCAGGCCGGCCGCGCGCCAACGGGCTTCCAGAGCCTTGAGTTCGGGCAGCAATTCGTTGGTGACGGTAGCGCCTTGCATGCCCTCCACGATGTCGCTCTGGACCGTGATGGCATATTCACGGTTCTCCCGCCACATCACCCCTGGCTCCCAGGCAAACACGGGACGCGCAATCTGCATCAGCGGAATCGCCTTGCCGCTGGCCGTGGGCAGATAGGCATTGGCCAGGTCGGTGATGGCATGGCGCTCGTCCAGCGGCTGGCGCAGCACAATCTCGATCAGCTTGTCATCCTCACGGAACTGGCCCACCGTGACGCCCGAGAGAATGGTGCGCGAACCCTGGGCGATCGACTGGCTGGTGACCCCCAGGGCCCTTGCCTTGGACTGGTCCACTTCGAGCCGGATGGTCTTCAGGAATTCATTCCAGTTGTCGTTCACGCCACGGGTATTGGGGCTTTTGGTCATGATCGCCCGAACCTCATCGGCGCGCGCCCGCAGTGCAGTCGGATCCGGCCCTATTACCCGGAACTGAACCGGAAACGCCACCGGTGGGCCATTGGGCAACACCTTGACCCGGCCACGCACTTCCGGAAAATCGTGCGCCAGAATGGCCGGCAAGCGAATGCGCAACGACTCGCGTACCTTCAGGTCCTTGGGCAGCACAATGAATTGCGAAGCATTCGACTGGGGAAAGATGTTTTCCATCGGCAGGTAAAAGCGCGGCACGCCCGAACCCACCCAACCAGTGACACTGGTCACACCCGGCTCCCCCATCAGCCGCTGCTCCAGCCGCTTGGCCACCACTTCGTTGGCGGCAAATGACGTGCCTTCAGGAAACCAGATTTCCACCAGAATTTCCGGCCGGCTGGAATCCGGAAAGAACTGCTGCTGCACCTTGCCCATACCAAAGATGCCCAGACCGAAGATCAGCAAAGTCAGGCAGATGGTGGTCCAGCGGTAATTCACGCACCAATGCACCATCTTGCGAAATACGTTGTAGAACAGGCTGTTGTAGCTCTCGTGGCCCTGGGCCACGGGTGCAGCGGGCATCTTCACACGGGTGGTGCGGTTGAACGCCGCCGTGCTGTTGAAGGCCGTGGTCTTGTCGAAGGACTCCGGCTCTGGAATCGGCATGTGCAAAGCGCCACCTTCCAGCGGAATCTGCTTGCCCAGGTGTTCCGGCGGCTTGAGCAGCAAGGTGCCCAGGTAAGGCACGAAATACACCGACACAATCCAGCTCAGCACCAGCGCAATCACGGTTACGGCGAAGATGGCAAAGGTGTATTCACCCGTAACCGATCGCGCAATGCCAATCGGCAGGAATCCGGCAGCAGTGATCAGGGTGCCGGTGAGCATCGGCATCGCGGTCGCATCGTAGGCAAAGGTGGCGGCGCGGACCTTGTCGAAGCCCTCCTCCATCTTGCGCACCATCATTTCCACCGCAATGATGGCGTCGTCCACCAAAAGCCCCAGCGCAATGATCAACGAGCCGAGTGAAATCTTGTGCAGTCCGATATTCCAGTACCACATCGCCAGAAAGGTCACGGCCAGCACCAGCGGAATGGTGATGCCCACCACCAGCCCGGGACGTATGTCGATGTAGTAGCGCTTGTAGAAATGCTTCTCGTTCGGCCGGGTGTGAAAACCCAGCGAAATGAAGCTGACAGCCAGCACGATCACGACGGCCTCGATCAGCACGCCGATGAATTCATTCACAGACTTGGACACAGCCGCCGGCTGGTCTTGCACCTGCACCAGCTTCACGCCCGCCGGTAGCTTCATGGCGATGGCCGCCGTTGCAACCTGCAGGGCTTTGCCCAGCGTGATGATGTCACCACCCTTGGCCATGGAAACACCGAGTGCAATGACTTCGCGCCCCTGGTAGCGCACCTTGACCTGCGGCGGATCCACATAGCCGCGCTTGATGACGGCAATGTCGCCCAGGCGCAGTTGCGTGCCATTGCTGGCGCGTATCGGCATAGCCGCCAGTTGCTCGACCGCCACGAACTGGCCGGCGACGCGCACCGCCACGATGTCCAGTGGGGTCTGCAGTTCACCAGCGGGCTCGACAGCGTTTTGCTGGCCCATCTGACCCAGCACCTGGTTCATGTCCAGGCCGAGCTGTGCCAGGCGCTTCTGCGAAACCTCGACGTAAACCTTCTCGTCCTGGACGCCGAACAGGTCCACCTTGTTCACGTCCGGCACGCGCAGCAGGTCCTGGCGCACGCTGTCGGCAAATCCCTTGAGTTCGGCGTAGCTGAAACCGTCAGACTCCAAGGCATAGATCACGCCGAACACGTCACCGAAATCGTCGTTGAAGAACGGGCCGATCACACCCCCGGGCAAGCTCAGGCGCATGTCGCTCACCTTCTTGCGCACCGTGTACCAGATGCCCGCAACCTCCGCGGCCCGGGACGAATCCTTGATCTGGAAGATGATCTGCGACTCGCCCGGCTTGGAGTAACTGCGGATCTTGTCGGCGTAGGGCACCTCCTGCAGCGTGCGCTCCAGCTTGTCGGTGACCTGCTCGGCCACCTGCTGCGCCGTGGCGCCAGGCCAGAAGGTCTTGATCACCATCACGCGGAACGTGAATGGCGGGTCTTCGTCCTGACCCAGCTGGAAGTACGCGGCAAAACCCAGCGCCATCAGCACCACCAGCAGGTAGCGTGTCAGCGCGGGATGCTCAAGCGCCCACTTGGAGAGGTTGAAGCCCGGCTTTTCGGATTGGACTGTCATGAACGGCTCACTTCGCGGCAGAGGCGCTGGCGCTGACCGGTGCAGCAGGAGCCGCCGCTGTGGCCGGGGCGGAAGCGCCGGGCTTGCCCGGCGCCACGCTCTTACCCGAAGCAGGAGTCATCTTGTCCTGGAAGATCGTGACCTTCTGGCCCTGCTGCAGCACATGCACACCGGCTGACACCACCAGCATGCCGGGCTCCAGCCCGCCGCCGATCACTATTTCGTTGCCGTCCGCCGTGGCAATCTGCACGGTCTGGGAACGCACTGTCATGCCGTCCTTGCCCTTTTCCACCACCCAGACGGCAGCGTTCTGACCTTCCTTCTTCAAGGCGCTGGTGGGAATCTTGATGATCGGGATCGAAGAGTGGATCAATGACTCCGGCAGCACGTACACCGTGGAGCCCAGGGCCGGGGCCTCGGCAGCGTCGATCGCCACCTTCACCTGAAAGGTGCGCGTGACCGGGTCACTGCTGGCGGCGATCTCCCGCACCCGCCCGGGAATGACCGAGCCTTGGGTCCAGGACCGCACTTTGACCTGGGAGCCCAGCCTGATCGCGTTGAGCCGATCTTCCGGCACGGCAAACACCACGTCGCGCGGCCCGTCACTGGCAATGCGCACGATCGGTGTGCCCGCCGCCACAACCTGGCCCGGCTCCGCCTCCACACCTACGACCACCCCCGAGACATCGGCCATCAGGTTGGTGTAGGCTGCCTGGTTGCGTTGCGACGAGAGCTGGCTCTGGGCCTGCTCCAGCTGTGCCTCGGCTGAACGCAATGCGGTTTCGCGCCGCTCCAGTTCGGCACCGCTGATGAAATTCTGGTCCTTCAATTCCTTGAAGCGGTTGTACTCAGCCAGCGCCAGGTTGCGGTTGGTGGCAGCCATCGACACCTGCGAACGTGCGGCCTCGGCTGCCAGCTTGTAGTCCTGTGGGTCCAATTGCGCCAGCAACTGCCCGGCCTTGATCCGCTGGCCCACCTCCACTGGCCGCTGCACCAACTTGCCAGCCACCCGGAAGCCCAGGCGTGACTCCACCCGGGCCCGCACCTCGCCGGCAAATTCGGCATTGGAGTCAAAGCTGCTCACGCCAACGGTAATGACCCGCACAGCCCGCACCGGTTCCTCCTCCGGCGGCGGCTTGTTGCAACCCGACAACAGCAGGGTGATCAGCAACACCATGGCCGCGGTGCTTTTCGACGTGATTTGCATGATGGTCAGCGCCTGTAGACAGTGGGGTCCGTTAATGACCAAACGGTTAGTAATCTAGGAGAGTCAGCGCCTATTGTCAACCAACATTGGGCTGCGGGGCCTGCTGGTTTGCACCCACGGACAGGTGTTGCGGCGCGGCACAATAGGCCGCGTGCCGTCCGACGTTTCTCCCATCCACGCCAGAGCCGGCGCCATCAACCACTACGAGAATTTTCCCGTGGCTTCGTTGCTGTGCCCGCCAGCGCTGCGGGCACCGATTGCAGCCATCTACCACTTTGCTCGCACCGCCGACGACATTGCCGACGAAGGTGATGCCAACGCGTTCCAGCGCCTGCAACAGCTGGGGGCTTACCGCGCCGAGTTCGATGCCACGCAGCGCGGCGAAACCGGCTCCGGACGCTGGGATCGCGTGTTTGGGCCACTGACGCATGCCCTGCAACAGTTTGCGTTGCCCACAGCCCTGCTGCACGACCTGCTGGATGCTTTCGAGCAGGACATTGTCTGGACCGGCGAACGTCGCCGCTACCGCGACGACGCCGAACTGATGGACTACTGCCGGCGCTCGGCCAACCCGGTGGGCCGCCTGCTGCTGCACCTGTACGGCATATCGGACGCTATTGCACCGGCGCGCAGCGACCAGATCTGCAGCGCCCTGCAACTGATCAATTTCTGGCAGGACCTGGGCGGCGACCTGGCACGCGGGCGCATCTACCCCAGCCTGGCCAGCTGCGCGCGCTTTGGCCTGGATGAGGGCGCCCTGTTCGCCGGCCACGGACAGCCCCAGGCCCGTGCTCTGCTCGCGGACTACTGCGGCCAGGCCCGCAGCATGATGCTGGCCGGCGCACCACTGGCCTTGCAGATTCCGGGCCGCGCCGGCTGGGAACTGCGACTGGTGGTCCAAGGCGGCCTGCGCATCCTGGACAAGATCGAAGCCCAGGGCTTCGACACCTGGAGCCGCCGGCCGCGTCTGCGGCCATGGGACGTACTGCTGATGCTGTGGCGCGCCTGGCGCATGCCGGCGCAGTGACAAGCGTGGAGGCCACACGTCGCGGCGCCGGGCCGCCCCAAGCCGCGACAGCCTCCTCGGGCTGACGGCCGCGGCTCCCGGCCTGCCTGCGCAGGCTGGGACGGACGGAAGAGGTGCCGCGTCTGGCGGCACCACGTGCAGCGCAGTACGCGAAGCGACAAGCGTGGAGGCAATGTCCGCGACAATGTCCGCCCTATGAGCCCGCAAGAATATGTACAGCAAAAGGCCGCCGCATCCGGTAGCAGCTTCTACTACGCCTTCCTGTTCCTGCCCAAGCCACGGCGCGAGGCGATCACGGCGTTCTATGCTTTCTGCCGCGAGGTGGATGATGTGGTCGACGACATGGTGGACCCCTCGGTGGCGCGGACCAAGCTGGCCTGGTGGCAGGGCGAGGTGGCGCAAGCCTTCCAGGGCAAACCCAGCCACCCGGTGATGCTGGCGCTGCAACCTTGCCTGGAGCCTTTTTCCATCCGCCAGCAGCAGTTGCAGGCCGTGATCGAAGGCTGTCAGATGGACCTGGAGCAGACCCGCTATCTGGACTTCTCCGCACTGCAGCGCTATTGCCATCTGGTGGCCGGCGTCGTGGGCGAGGTGGCGGCCTCGATATTTGGCCAGACCCAGACCCAGACCACCGACTACGCCCACCGCCTGGGTCTGGCATTCCAGCTGACCAACATCGTGCGCGACGTCGGCGAAGACGCATTGCGCGGGCGCATCTACCTGCCGGTGAGCGAGCTGCAGCAGTTTGATGTACGCGCCCATGAGATCCTGAAACGTACTGGCAGCGCCGACTTCTCCGAGCGATTTGGTCGGTTGATGGCGTTCCAGGCCGAGCGGGCCCACCGCATCTACGACGAGGCGCTGGCGCTTTTGCCGGCAGCCGACGCACGCAGCCAGAAGCCGGGCCTGATGATGGCAAGCATTTACCGCACCCTGCTGCGCGAGATCGAACTGGACAGCAGCCAGGTGCTGCAGCACCGGGTGCGCCTGACGCCTTTGCGCAAGCTTTGGCTGGCCTGGAAGGTGCAGGCGCTGGGGCGAATTTGAACGCCCGGGTCGCTGTCATCGGTGGCGGCTGGGCCGGCCTGGCCGCCGCGCTGCATGCCAGTCGGCGCGGCCATGCGGTGCACTTGTTTGAAGCCAGCCGGGCGCTGGGTGGCCGGGCCCGGGCGCTGGAAGTCACGCTGCCCGACGGCAGCACCTGCACCGTCGACAACGGCCAGCACATCCTGATCGGCGCTTACAGCGAAACACTGGCCTTGCTGCACAGCGTCGGCGTGGTGCGCGAGGCGGCATTGCTCGACATGCCGCTGACCCTGCGCTTCCCCGACGGTGGTGGCCTGCGCTTCGCGAACCTGCCGGCACCTTGGGATGCCCTGGCCGCGGTGCTCGGTGCACGCGGCTGGAGCCTGGCCGACAAATGGTCGCTGGCGCGCTGCGGCGGCCGCTGGCAGCGCTCCGGCTTCCGCTGTGCCGACCGGACCTCGGTGGCACAGCTGTGTACCGGTCTCAGCCCCAGGGTGTTCGAAGAACTGGTGGCGCCGCTCTGTGTCTCGGCGCTCAATACACCAGCCGGGCAGGCCAGCGGCCAGGTGTTCCTGCGGGTACTGCAGGACGCGCTGTTCGGCGCGGCCGGCGGCTCGCGCCTGCTGCTGCCCCGGGTAGACCTGACAACGCTGTTTCCGGCTGCCGCTGCACAGGCCATCACCGCCGCTGGCGGCCAGATCCACGTGGGACAGCGCGTGACACACATTTCCAGCAGCCCCGCAGACGGTAACTGGCTGCTCGACGGCCAGGCCTTCGACACGGTGCTGCTTTGTACCGGGGCATCAGAATCGGCCGCAATGCTCGAAAATACTGCACAGACCGCTCCTGAATCCATAGCGAAGCGGCTCACCGCCTGGAGCACAACAACACGCGCCCTGCAGTTCGAAGGCATTGCCACGGTGTATGCCTGGGCCGCCGGCGCGCGCCTGGCAGAACCCATGCTGGCCCTGCGCAGCAGTGCGGCAGCACCGGCCCAGTTCGTGTTCGACAGCGGAGCGCTCGGAGGGCCACAGGGGCTGCTGGCCTTCGTGGTCAGCGCTGCCCGGGGCGAACGGACCGAGCTGCAGCAGCAGGTATTGCAACAGGCGGCACAACAGCTCGGCCTGCAGGCGCAGGCGCTGCAGACCGTGGTCGAGCGCCGCGCCACCTTTGCCTGCACGCCCGGCCTGCAACGCCCACCGCAGGCCATTGCGCCGGGATTGCTGGCTTGTGCCGACTACGTGGAAGGCCCCTATCCGGCAACGCTGGAAGGCGCGGTGCGCAGCGCAGCAGCGGCGGCGGCGCTGGCGTTCTAGCCGCGTCCCAGCATGGCGCAGAGCTGCGCCAGGTCCGTCACGGCCACGTGCGGCTGCACCGGATGCTCCCAGGCCTGTGCCTTGCGGTTCACCCAGACGGTCTGCATGCCCACCGCATGCCCGGCCAGCACGTCGAGCGCGGCGTCGTCACCCACATGCAGCACCTGTGAAGCGGCAACGCCGGCTGCCTGCGCCGCAGCGTGGAAGATCCGGGGATCGGGCTTGGCGACGCCGAAGGCATGGGCGCTCAGGGCGCCGACAAAATGCTGCGCGATGCCCACCTGATGCAGGTCGGCATTGCCGTTGGACACCGCCACCAGCGGGAAGCGCTGCGCCAGCTGCGCCAGTGCCGGCAGTGCATCGGCATAGAACTCGACCTGCATGCGCTGCTTGATGAAGACCTCGAAAGCCGGCTCGGCCAGGGCCGGGTCATCGCCGCTCTTGCGCAGCGCCAGCCGGATCGATTCGCGCCGCAGCAGCGCCAGGTCATGGCGCTGCGCGGCGTGGCTTTGCAGCACCTGTTCGCGCAGTGCGGTCCGCACCGTGGCGTCGTCCAGCAGCCGGCCGGTGGCTGGCGCGTGCTGATGCAGCCATGCCCCGAGCGCGGCCTCGGCCCGGGCAATGGTGGGCCAGATCGGCCACAGGGTGTCGTCCAGATCAATGGTGATGGCCTGGATGCGGGCAACGTCGAGCATAGGTGCGGGAGAATAGCGCATGACCTTTGCAGCAGAACCCGACCACCAGCACGGCCAAAGCGCCAGAACCGCCATCCTGTTCTGCAACCTCGGCACGCCCGACGCACCCACCGCAGGGGCCGTGCGCCGCTACCTGGCGCAGTTTCTGAGCGACCCGCGGGTGGTGGAAATTCCGCGGCTGCTTTGGCTGATGATCCTGCACGGCGTCATCCTGCGGGTACGGCCGGCCAAGTCGGCTGTCAAATATGCCAAGGTCTGGACACCCGAGGGCTCGCCGCTGCAGGTCTGGACCACCAAGCAGGCCAGCATGCTCGGTGGCTGGCTCGGGCAGCGGGGCCACCTGGTGCAGGTGCGTCACGCCATGTGCTACGGCGCACCGTCCATCGCCAGCCAGCTCGACGCGCTGAAGGCGGCCGGTGCCGACCGCATCCTGGTGCTACCGGCCTATCCGCAGTATTCCGGCACCACCACCGCCAGCGTGTTCGATGCGGTGTTCGCCTGGGCCGGCAAGACCCGCAATGTGCCGGAGCTGCGGCTGGTCAAGCACTACCACGATGACCCGGGCTACATCCGCGCCCTGGCCAAGGGCATCCGCGCCTATTGGCTGGACAACGGCCGCGGCGAGCAGCTGGTGATGAGCTTTCACGGTGTGCCGGCGCGCACCCTGCAGCTCGGCGACCCCTACCACTGCGAATGCCACAAGACGGCCCGGCTGCTGGCCAACGAACTGGGGTTGACGGCGACCCAGTACAAGGTGACCTTCCAGTCGCGCTTTGGCAAGGCCCAATGGCTGCAGCCCTACACCGAGGCCACGCTGGTGGCACTGGCCCGCTCCGGCACCCAGCGCGTGGACGTGGTCTGCCCCGGCTTCACCAGCGACTGCCTGGAAACGCTCGAAGAAATTGACATGGAAGTGCGCTCCGCGTTCCGAAGCGCCGGCGGACGCGACTTCCATTACATACCCTGCCTCAATGACCGGCAGGAGTGGATCGCAGCGCTGTGCGCGCTGGCGCAACAGCACCTGCAGGGTTGGCCCACGCTGGAGTCGGCAGCACCGGAGCAGCTGGCAGCAAGCCGCGCTGCGGCGCTGGCACTGGGTGCCAAACAGTAGACAATGCCCCCGAAAACAGGAGATTCACTTGCAATCTGCACAGCAATTGTTTGACCAGCTGAACACCGACTACCTGGCGGTCCACAAGACCAAGGAAGACCTGTTCTGGGACACCTACATGGCCACCTCCAACGACCATTCGGGCTTTGCCCTGGCCGAGCAGACCTACAAGCAATTCATCTCGGACCCGGCGCGCCTGGCGGCCGTGCGCCGCCCGCGGGGCGGCCGGCAGGGGGGCGACGCCCCCCCCGCCGCGCTGCGCCACCGCCGGTAGGGCTGGCAAGCGCGGTTAGAGGCCAACAATTTGGACAGCC
>JANMKM010000406.1:0-1780 GCA_031372035.1 Rhodoferax sp.
ATCGCCGACCAGGCCCGCACCATCCGGATCCCGGTGCACATGATCGAGACCATCAACAAGATGAACCGGATCAGCCGCCAGCACCTGCAGGAGTTCGGCTTCGAGCCCGATGCCAGCGTGCTCGCAGCCAGGATGGAGATCCCGGAAGACAAGATCCGCAAGATCATGAAGATCGCCAAGGAGCCGATCTCGATGGAGACGCCGATCGGTGACGACGACGATTCGCACCTGGGCGACTTCATCGAGGACAGCGCCAACACCGCGCCGATGGAAGCCGCGATGCAGGCCGGGCTGCGCGACGTGGTCAAGGACATCCTGGACAGCCTGACGCCACGCGAGGCCAAGGTGCTGCGCATGCGCTTCGGCATCGAGATGACCAGCGATCACACGCTCGAAGAGGTCGGCAAGCAGTTTGACGTGACCCGCGAGCGCATCCGCCAGATCGAGGCCAAGGCGCTGCGCAAGCTCAAGCACCCGAGCCGCTCGGACAAGCTGCGCAGCTTCACCGACATGGTGTAAGCGCCTCGTCTACCAGAGGCAAATGGCGCCCCGTGCCGCATGGATGCAGCACGGGGCGCTTCTTTTTATGTAGCAATGCGATGACCCCCACCCATTCTGGCGTCGCCCTTCACGCCGCCAACCGCCGTGGTGTGCTGGCGATGACCGGCGCCATGGCCAGCTTCATCGTCAATGACTGCATGGTGAAGTACGTCAGCCAGTCGCTGCCGGCGACGCAACTGATCTTCCTGCGCGGCCTGATGTCGATCGCCCTGCTGCTGGCTGTGGCCCATGCTCTGGGTGCCACCCGCCGCCAGAGCGATGGCAACGGCGGCCTGCGCCAGTTGGTGAAGGGCCCGGTGCTGCTGCGCTCCGGCTTCGACGCCGTGGCCACGCTGATCTACCTGGCCTCGCTGTTCCACCTGCAATTGGGCATTGCCACGGCCATCAACATGGCGACGCCGCTGTTCATGACCCTGTTTGCAATCAGCTTCTGGGGTGAACAGGTGGGCCGCGGCCGTTGGCTGGCCATTGCAATCGGTTTTGCCGGCGTGCTGCTGGTGGTGCAACCACAGGCCGAGGGCTTCAATGCATGGACCCTGCTGTGCCTGATGGGCACGCTGTTCCATGCGGCACGGGACCTGAGCACCCGGCGCATCGGCCACAACGTGCCTTCGATCCTGATCACACTGTCCACTGCAGTTGCCGTCACCCTGCTGGCAGGTCTGCTGGGCGTGGCGCAGGACTGGCTTCGCCCTAGCCTGGCACAACTGGGTTTGCTGGCAGCTGCCAGTGTGTTCCTGAGCATCGGCTATTTCCTGCTGATTCAGAGCATGCGCGCCGGTGAAATGAGCGTGATCGCGCCCTTCCGTTACACCGGGTTGCTGTTTGCCCTGGCCATGGGCTGGATGATCTGGGGCGATGTGCCCAACGCCATCGCCTGGGCCGGTATCGCACTGTTGGCCGGTGCCGGCCTGTATATGCTGCACAGCGAGCGTGCCCGTACCCAGGCAGCCCTGGAAGCGGCTCAGGATTGATCAAGCCGCAACGACGAAGTCCCAGGTGCTGCCGGCGGTTTGCAGCAGGGACTGCCCCACCTGCCGGCCCCAATAGGCTTCGGAGCCGCACTGCATGCGCCAGGCCAGCAGCCTGCGGCTGAACAGTTGCAGGTCGCATTCCTGGGTGATGCCCATGGCACCGTGCACCGCATGGGCAATCGAGCAACTGCGGGCAGCGGCTTCGCAGCACACCACTCGCGCCGCCGCCACCCGGCCCGGGGGGG
>JANMKM010000416.1:0-4106 GCA_031372035.1 Rhodoferax sp.
TCTCCAGCGAGGCCCGGCCGGTGGACAGCACATCGCCCTTGCGGTACTCCGCACCCAGGTAAATCGTCTCGTGGCCCGACAGGCTGTAGTCGGCATTGAGCCGCAGCGAGTTGTCGGTCGTGTCAAACACTGCACTGCGGCCCTTGCGCCGGTTGTGGCTCAGGGCGCCGAACAGGTTGATCCGGTCGGTCAGCGGCTGGCGCACCGAGACGCCCAGGGCGTAACGCCAGCCGTCGCGCAGGTCGGACTCGTACTCTTCTGCCACCAGCCGGCCGAAGACGCCGAAGGTAGGTGCATCGAACTCGGACGAGTTGCGATACTGGTACTCGGCCTCCAGGCTGGCCTGCAACCTGCTCAAACCGTTGTAGTTGCGCCAGCGCTCGCCGCCAACGCTGGCATTGAGCACGGCGCGGGACTGCTCTGACAGATCAAAGGACCAGCTCTTGCCCACATTGACGCTGTAGGCATGGTCTCCGAGCTTGTCGGCGCCATCCTTGGAGCGGGTCACATTGTCGTCAAAGGCATATCCGGCATCGGTCTGCAGGTCCAGGCCCTTACCCGGCACGTCGCCACCTGGCAGCAGGTTCGGCAGGCCTTTGCCGTCGAGGTCCTTGGTCACCTTGACCTGCACCGAGTAGCTGGAATTCTGGGCAAAGGCGCGGTTCAACTGGTAGTCCACACCCACGGTCCAGCCGCCACGCATGACGAAGTCGCTGCCGATGCCCAGCACCAGGGAATTGCGGGCAATGGCAGCAGTGCTCAGAGCGTAACGCGGGCCACCTATCTGGTCGGCATAGGACACAAAAGCCTCGCGCTGGCTCTGGAACTCGTGCCGCAGTTCGGCCCGCACCCGCGGCACCACCCAGCCAAAGCCGGTGGAATGGACCGATTCTGCGCGCAGGCCCAATGCGCCCTGGACCGAGCTCTGGGTCTGGTCGAAGTAGGTCAGGGCATAGCTGCCAGCTCCGGTCTCAGTGGCCTCACGCAGCTTGTCGGTAGTCAGGTCCACCCGGGCGTAGGGCGATACCAGCAGACCCTGGTTCTTGTACTCGTAGCCTGCGGCCACCGATCCAAACATCTGGTAGCCCTTGCGCTGACCATAGGCAAACTGGTCCACCGGTGCCACGTAGCGCCGGGTGTCGAAGTCCAGGCTGCCGATACCCAGCAGGGCGTCAATTAAGGTGTTCGGGCTGGTCTGGTAGCTGCCGTACACCGCCACCGAGGCGCCACGTGACTGATTCCGGCTGCCATCGGTGCCGACCTCGGTGTTGTCACGGGCATAGCCCAGACTCAGACCCATGGTCAGGCGCTCGTTCAGGCGCTGGTCCACCCCCACGCTGACGCCACTGGTGCTGAACTCATAACCGCTGACCACGCCCTGGGGATCGCGCTTGCCGAAGCTGATGTTGCCTTCGGCCCAGATCTTCGGTCCACCCAGGCCATCCGAGCCAGCAGCGGTATTCGGCACCAGGCTGGCCAGATTCAGACTGCGGCTGGTCATCACCGAAGCCAGCGCGCTGTCAACGCCCACCGAACGGTTGACCGGCGCCGCGCCCAGATTCGGCAAAGCGTCGCCACCCAGGCCTGCACCTGCAACCAGCGGCGCCACAGCCAGCGTCTGACCGGAGGTCGGATTGGCCCGCAGTTCCGCATTGCTGTCAAAGGCGCGGTATCCGCTCAGTGGCACGGCAACACCTGCTTGCGGCGCCAATGCAGCGCTGCCGAAGCCCGCGCCAGTACCGGCGCCAGTGCCCAGAGCAAGACCCGAGCTACCGGAGCCACCGGAGCTACCCCCACGCTGGTGCAAGGCCTCCAGATGCCGCTGCACGTTGGCCAGCTGGGCACCGGCAAAGCGCTGTGCCGCTGCGCTTTGCGCCGCCAGGGTACCGGTGACGGCGGTCTCCTGCATCGGGTCCGGCCGGCCGATCACCGACACCGTGACGATCGCAGGCACGGACGTACCGGCGTTGCCGGTCGCGGTGTAGCTGAAGGCATCAGCGCCCGAATAGTTCTTGATCGGCGTGTAGGTGACCTTGGTGCCACTCACCACCACACTGCCGTGTGCCGGAGCACTGCTCACCGCCACGCCCGTGATCGCCGAGCCCTTGATGAACGGCGCCAGGTCCAGCGTGGCCGGGGTGTTGAGCTGGGTCGTGATGCTGGCCGCCGAGGCCACCGGCTTCGAGGTCTGGACCGTGATCGACAGCGCGGCAGGTGCCGACGTGCCGCCGGGGCCCGTGGCAGTGAACAGCAGCAGATCGGCACCGGAGAAACCGGCTGCCGGCGTGTAACTCAAGACCTTGCCGGCAACGGTCGCAGTTCCGGATGACGGTGGCGAGAAGATCGCCACACCAGTTGCGACACCGGTGATCGCGTCGCTCAGGTCGATGCTGCCCGCCGTTTCAAACGCCAGTGTCAACGTGCGCGCTGCGACCACCGGCGCGCCGGGTGCAGCCACAGTCAGGGCCACCGTCGCCAGCGCTGAATTGCCACCAGGCCCGGTCGCCAGGTAGTTGAAGGCATCGGCGCCGAAGTAGCCGGTGGCCGGCGTGTAGGTGGCACTGCTGCCGCTGACCGTCACCGTGCCGTGGGCCGCCGAGCTGGCCACCGAGACACTGCTGTAGGCGCCGCTGATCGAGCCGCTCAGGTCAATCAGCTTGGGCGTGTTGAAGGCCACGCCCACGACCAGGTTCGCAGCCACCGGCGCCGGGACGTTGGCAATGGTGATCTGCAGTGCCTGGGTGCCGGTGCCCGAGGCGTTGCTGGCACTGACCGCGGCATTGAAATTGCCGACAGCAGCAGGTGTGCCCGAAATTGCACCGGTGCCGGTATTGACGCTCAGTCCAGCGGGCAGTCCGGTGGCGCTAAAAGCGGTCGGACTGTTGCTGGACGTGATCTGGTAGTTGAAGGCCTGCAGCACCACACCGGAAGCCGAGGCCGCGCTGGAGACCACCGGTGCACCCAGACCGACGTTGATCGTGAGCAGGCTGGTCGGACCGGCGCCGGCACCATTGCTGGCGCCCACCGTCACCGCAAAGCTGCCAATGGCGGTGGGCGTGCCGCTGATCAGGCCGCTGTTGCTGTTGACCGCCAGGCCCGCAGGAAGGCCGGTGGCACTGAAGCTTTGCGGCGTGTTGCTGGCCGCGAGCTGGAAACTGAACGGCTGGCCCGTGGCACCACTGGCGCTGGCCGCACTGCTGATCACCGGCGGCCCGACCGAGATGGTGTAGGTCATGCCCTGGCTGGCAAAGCCGGTGGCGTTCTGTACCGTCACGCTGCCATTGGTCACTGCGGCGGTGGTGGGCGTACCGGTGATCAGGCCGGTGGCGCTGACGGTCAGTCCCGGGGGCAGGGAACTGGCGCCGAACACCGTGGGGCTGTTGCTGCCAGTGATCTGGTACGGCGTGAAGGCAACACCCACTGTGCCGCCGGCGATGTTGGGGCTGGTGACCTTGGGTGCGCCCAGTGTGATCGTGATTACCAGGCCCTGGTTGCCACTGCCGAAGCCGTTGACAGCCGTGATCGTGGCGTTATAGGTTCCGACCGAGCTGGCCAGGGCCGTCGGAGTACCAGAAATCAGACCGGTGCCGGTGTTCAGTGACAGGCCCGGCGGCAAACCGTTGGCACTGAATGCCGTGGGGTTGTTGCTGGCGCTGATCTGGTAGCTGAAGGCTTCGCCAGAAACCCCGCTGGCCGTGGCCGCGCTGCTGATTGCCGGCGAGGAACTGCTGATCGAAATCAAGAGCTGGCTCGATGCCACCGCCCCAGCCGTGGTGGGCACACTGACGGTGACCACGGTGTCACCGGCGGCGACGGGTATACCGGTGATGGCACCCGTGGCAGGGTTGACGCTCAGGTTGGCCGGCAGTCCTGGCGCGCTGTAGGAGCCCGAAGCCGTGCCGTTGGTGGTGATCTGGTAACTGAAGGCCTGGCCTGCGGCTCCGCTGGCCGTGGTGGCACTGGTAATGCCCACCACCGCCACCGTCACCTGCCGGGTACCCGTGGTCGGGCCGTTCGATGCCGCCACCGTGAACACATAGGGCGAGCCGGCCAGCACCGAAGCATTCGGCGTACCGCTGACCAGACCCGAGCCATTGATGCTCAGC
>JANMKM010000420.1:0-3230 GCA_031372035.1 Rhodoferax sp.
GATCTTCCAGCTGCAACTGCCGGTGCAGTTCACACCGTGGGTGGAGCGCACGATCTTGTCGTGGGCCCAGCGGTTGCGGTAGGCGTCTTCCCAGGTACGGTCTTCGCCGGTGGTGACACCATGCTCACCGGCAAAGGGCTCGCGCGGGGCGGAGAAGTAGTTCAGGCGGTCCAGAAAGTGGCTCATGGCAGGGCTCCGGTTTGTTCTTGTCGATGCAGCAGGATCAGGGGTTCTGGATGTAGGCGCCGCGGCGCAGGTAGAACCACCAGTTCAGTACCAGGCACACGGCATAGAAGATGGCGAAGCCGTACATCGCGTACTGCGGGGTGCCGGCCTTGATCTGGTCCCCGATGACGATCGGCGCAATGAAGGCGCCGTAGGCGGCGACAGCCGAGGTCCAGCCCAGCACGGGTCCGGCCTGGCTGCGGTCGAAGATCACTCCGATGGTGCGGAAGGTGGAACCGTTGCCGATGCCGCTGGCGGCAAACAGCAGCATGAACAGGCCCAGGAAGGCCGGAAAGTACTGCTCCGGCGTGGCCGAGCTGTAGGCCTGCATCATCACGTAGCCCACCGCCACCGATGCCACCACCATGATGGCGGAGATGATCTGGGTGACGATGGAGCCACCGACCTTGTCCGAGATCCAGCCGCCCACCGGCCGCACTGCGGCGCCGACGAAGGGGCCGATCCAGGCGTAGGCCAGCACGGTGGGTGCGTTCGGGTTATTGAGCGTGTGCTGCAGCACGCCAGCGGCGTCTGGGATATGGCTGACACCGAAGATCACCTTCATCGATAGCGGCAGCGCCATCGAGAAGCCGATGAACGAGCCAAAGGTCACGATGTACAGCATCGTCAGCGACCAGGTGTGCTTGTCCTTGAAGATGGCGAACTGCTTGGTCACGTTGTCCTTCATCGGACCGAAGGCTGCGAGCTTCATGATCAGCAGTGCGCTGACAATGTCCAGCGGAATGGCGACCCACATGCTGATCAGGCCCAGGCCTGTGGGCTTGGGCAGGTACAGGTACAGGCCCAGGATCGACGGAATGAAGGCCAGGGTGTAGAGCCAGGTGATCTTGCCGAAGGCCATCAACGGCGCGCCGGTGTCCGGCGAGACGGTCTTGAGGTTGTTCATGCCGACCCAGCACAGGATCGCCAGCGGCACCAGCGACAGTACCCAGGCGAAGCCGGCGTTCTGGATGTAGGTCGGCGTGCCGGCGGCGATCTTGCCGAAGATCCAGCCGCTGTCCTTCATCAGCGTCATCGGTTCGCCGCCCATGCTGCCGAACAGGCCCACTGTCATCACCAGCGGGATCACCACCTGCATCGTGGTGACGCCGAAATTGCCCAGCCCTGCGTTCAGACCCAGCGCCGTGCCTTGCAGGCGTTTGGGGAAGAAGGTGCTGATGTTGGACATGGAGGAGGCGAAGTTGCCGCCACCCACGCCACACCACAGGGCCATGAGCTGGATTGCCCACAGCGGCCAGTCCTTGTGCTGCAGCACGATGCCGGTGCCCAGTGCAGGGGCCAGCAGCATGGCGGTGGTCAGGAAGATGGTGTTGCGTCCGCCCGCCAGCCGGATCAGGAATGACGCCGGAATCCGCATGGTGGCGCCGGCAATGCCGGCAATGGCGGTGAGCGTGAACAGCTCGGCCTGGGTAAAGGGGAAACCCAGGTTCATCATCTGTACGGTGATGATGCCCCACATGCCCCAGACCGCGAAGCCGCAGAGCAGTGCCGGCACCGAGATCCACAGGTTGCGGTAGGCCACATGGGAACCGGTGGCTTCCCAGAAAGCGTTGTCCTCCGGGCGCCAGTCGCTGATCTCGGCGCCGCGGCTGGATGCGCCTTTGACCGGCGCGGTATTGGATCGGGTATTCATGGTGTTCCTTGGTGGCCCTAGCCGTTGAGGGCAAAGGGTTTGGCATTCGTGCCCATCAGCTCGGTGCGCCGGACTTCGGTCCAGTACATCCAGATCAGGGACACCCAGACCACGCCGTACATCAGCATGAAGGCGCTGGAACGGATCTCGGTCAGGTCCATCAGCACGCCGAACATGACCGGCAGCACGAAGCCGCCCAGGCCGCCGGCCAGGCCGACGATGCCGCTGACGGTGCCGATGTTTTGGGGATAGTCGTCGCTGATGTACTTGAAGACACTGGCCTTGCCGAAGGCAAAGGCAATGCCCAGCAGGAACATCAAGGCGGTGAAGGTGTAGACGTTGAGCCCCAGGTGGAAGGTCTTGGGGCCGCTGACCGTGGCGATGGTGAAGTCGGTCTGTGGATAGCTCAGCAGGAACAGGCATATCCAGCTGACCCACAGCACCCACCAGGTGACGCTGTGAGCGCCGTACTTGTCCGAGAGCCAACCGCCGACTGCGCGCAGCACACCGCCGGGCAGCGAGAAGCAGGCCGCCAGCAGGGCTGCGGCGCGGATGTCCAGGCCGAACTCACCGACGTAGTACTGCACCATCCACAGCGACAGGGCCACATAGCCGCCAAACACGATCGAGTAGTACTGGCAATACTTCAGGACCTTGGGCTCCTTGAGCATCTTGAGCTGGTCGCGGAATTTGGTATTGGGCGGCACCAGATGCGCCGGGTCGCTGTAGCTGAACATCCAGAACAGGATCACGGTGCCCAACATTACGGCGGCATAGACCTGCGGCACCATGGTCCAGCCAAAGGCCACGACCAGCGCCGGTGCCACAAACTTGTTCACTGCCGCACCGGAGTTGCCGGCACCGTACACCCCCATGGCGAAGCCCTGGCTGCTCTTGGGGAACCAGCGCGCGACATAGGGCGTGCCGACCGAGAACGAGCCGCCGGCCAGACCCACGAACAGGCCGATGACCAGGTAGTGCCAGTAGGCCGTGGCATAGCTCATAAGCCAGATCGCGGGCACGGTCAGCGCCATCAGGATGGTCATGACGATGCGGCCGCCGTACTTGTCGGTCCAGATGCCCAGTGGCACCCGGATCAACGAGCCGGTCAGCACCGGCGTGGCCGTCAACAGGCCGAACTCGGTGGCATTGAGTCCCAGCGTCTTCTTGATCGGGATGCCGATCACGCCAAACATCATCCACACCATGAAACACACGGTGAACGCCAGGGTGCTGACCAGCAGCACCGCCAGCGCCTGGCTCTTCTTGCTCATTTCCGAGTCCGCTCGTTTTTCATGAGCAGACTGTAGAAACCAACGCCGCATCGCGGTATCAGTCAGCTGGCATGGAG
>JANMKM010000426.1:0-3898 GCA_031372035.1 Rhodoferax sp.
CACCCTCACTTGCGGTTGTGAGGGACAACCCTAGTTTCTGCCGCCCAGACTCCTAGGGTAGCACTGAACAAGTCCGCCACGGGCCCCATGCGCTCGGACCTTGCCGCAGATCAAACACGGTGTCCATGCCACTGCCGACAATGGGGCATACAGCCACGGAGTACCGCATGCAGACCTTTGACACCCAACAGACCGAACGCTTCGGCCAGTTGCTGACGCAGCGCGAAGCCGAGTTGCGGACCATCCTGCGCGCCCATGGCAGTAGTGCCGACGCGGCTGGCGCGTCACCAGCGCGCGAGGTTGTGGACTTCAAGGACATGGCCGGCGAGGAAACCCTGGCCACCATCGACGAGGTCACGGCCGATCATGCCAGCGCCGAACTGGAACAGGTGCGTCTGGCGCAGGCTCGACTGCGTGACCACAGCTACGGCTATTGCCTGGACTGTGGCGAAGCGATCGACCTGCGGCGCCTGGCCGCCCTGCCGGCCACCGGCTTCTGCACGGCGTGCCAGACCGTGCACGAGCATGAGCGCGGCTCGGGGCTGCGGCGCTGAAGCTCTGGCTTTCAGAGGAGAACGTGCTCGCAGGCCTCACTGGGAAAGCACGGAGCACTACTAAATATGTAGCATTGCGGGGCCCCAGCCGGGCCGCACACGGGTGACGGCAAGCGCGGCTCAGGCTGCGGTCACACGGGCCCGCAATGCCTGCAGTTCCTGCTCCAGCAGTGCGATCCGGTTCAGGTACTCCAACAGCAGCCCGACGGTGAACAGGTCCAGTTCCAGGTCCAGCCGCAACCGTGACGCGGTGCGCAATGGCGCCACCCATTGGGCGCTGAAGCTGGGCTGTGGCGCAACCTCGGCCAGGGGTGTCAGGGCGCCATAGGCCACCAGTTCATCAATGTCCTGCAGGCTCAGGTTGCAAACCTGTGCCAATTCGTCGGCGCTGACAGTCTCGCGCGCATCCAGCCACGACCAGATCAGGGATGGTGCTTCCATGGGCTTATTCCTTCTGCGCGCCAGAGCGCGGGTTGAAGCGCGATGCCGTCGCCAGTTCCTGGAACAGCTCCCGCTCGCGCTGGCTCAGGACGGCAGGCACGTCAATCTGCACCTGGGCGTAACAGTCGCCACTCTTGCCCCGGCCGTCAGTCAGCCCGCGGCCGCGCAGCCGTAGCTTGCGGCCGGCGCGGGTACCCGGCGGCACCGTCAGCAGCACCGGGCCGTCCAGCGACTGCACCTCGACCTCGGCACCCAGCGCAGCTTCCCACGGCGTGAGCAACAGGTCGAAATACAGGTCATGGTGGTCGGCGCGGAACACGGCGTGCGGCGCCAGCGTGATGTGCAGGTAGATGTCACCGTCCGGGCCACCGTTGCGGCCCTTGCCACCTTTGCCACGCAGGCGCAGCTTCTGCCCCTCGGCAACGCCAGCTGGAATGGTGACTTCGAGCGTGCGGCTGCCGGCGCCGTCCTCCAGACCCAGGTTCAGGGAGGTGCCGCGGTGTGCGTCTTCCAGGCTGATGCGCACCACGCTGTCGAAGTCGCGGCCGGGGTGCGGCACCGGACCCTGCTGAGCGCGAGAGCGGCCCATGGCGGCAAACAGGTCGGCCAGGTCCATCTCCTCAAACCCATGCGCATCCTCGCCCTGAGTCTGGCGCCACTGCGGCGGCGGTGCGAACTCCTCACCCGGCGCATGCTGCCCGATGGCGTCGTAGGCAGCGCGTTTTTCCGGGTCCTTGAGCGTGGCATAGGCCTCGGCTGCTTCCTTGAAGCGGGCCTCGGCACCGGGCTCCTTGGAGACGTCGGGATGGTGCAGCCGCGCCAGCTTGCGGTAGGCCTTCTTGATCTGGTCCAGATCGGCGTCGCGGGGTATCCCGAGCGCCGCGTAGTAGTCCTTGTATTGCATCAAAAGGCTATCCGCGAGCGGATGCTCAGTGCACCCGGGTCTCGAAGGCGCGCTTGAGGCCGTCGATATCGGTGATGCGGATATGGCGCTTGACAACCACCAGCAGCCGCTGCTGCTGGAACGCCGAGAAGGTGCGGCTCACGGTCTCCAGCTTCATCCCCAGGTAGCTGCCGATCTCGGCCCGCGACATCCGCAGATGGAATTCACTGGCCGAGTAACCCCGGGCCGTGAGCCGTTGCGACAGGTTCAGCAGAAACGCAGCCAGTCGCTCCTCGGCGTTCATGCTGCCCAGCAGCACCATGAGGCTGTGCTCGCGCACGATCTCCCGGCTCATCAAACGGCTCACAGCGTGCTGCATGGCGGCGCCTCCGGCGGCATATTCGGTCAGGTGCGAGTAGGGAATGGCACAGACCTCGGTGTCTTCCAGTGCCGTGGCATTGCTGGCATGGCTGCCATTGGCAACACCGTCCAGTCCCATCAGCTCACCGGCCATGTAGAAGCCCGTGACCTGCTCGCGCCCGTCGGCCAGTGTCAGGCTGGACTTGAAGGTGCCGCTGCGCACCGCATAGATGAACTGGAAGCGGTCACCCTCGTGGTACAGGGTCTGGCCGGCGCGCACCTTGCGACGGCCGAACATCAGGCTGTCGAGCCGCTCCATGTCAGCCCCGGTCATGCCGCATGGCAGGCACAGCTCGCGCAGGTGGCAGCTTGAACATGCAGTCTGCAATGGCGTCGGCGCAACACGCAAGGGGGTGGCCACTGCCACCGCTGGCACAGGAACCAGGCGGATGGTTGCAGCAGATGGACGGAGTGCAGCTTGTAGCATGGTCGTTTTCCTCAGGTGGCAGATTGGCATCAATGGCAGGCTTGCTGCGACGCATGCGTCACAGCCTGGCCTAAAAGGTTGAACTCGGCGCTCTTGTCGAGAAAGCAGCTGGCGCCGTCAGCGAGGTAGCGTTTGCGGTACGCAGGGCCGGCGTTGTTGCTGAAAACCACAAAGCTCACGGCCGGCGCGACGCTGCGCACGGCCCGCAGCACCTGCAGCCCGGTGCCGCCCTCGAGTTGCACGTCCAGCACCACGACATCCGGCAGCGCCGACAGGATGCGGTTGATCGCATCCTCGGGATTGGTGGCTTCGCCGACGATGGTCATGCCCTCGCTCACCAGCAGATTGCAGACGCGCGAGCGGATTAGTTCCGAGTCTTCGGCGACGAAGACCTTGATGGCGGAGACCGCTTGCGTTGACATGCCCCTACTGTCGCCGTGCAGGGGCACCTGCGCCATCGGACCAGGCTGAATCGGGGCCTCGGAGGAGTCCGGTTTGGCGCCGCACAAAGCGCTTAGGCAGGCTAGGAATTGTCCGAGCCGCAGGTATGCGGCGCTGCCTCAGGCCCCTATCGGGCCGGCCTCAAGGCTCGAGCTGGTCGATCAGACCATGCTTGATCGCGTAGCGCATCAGTTCGCTGTGGTTCTGCAATCCCATCTTTTGCATCAGGTTGGCCTTGTGCGTGCTCACGGTCTTGACGGACAGGTTCAGACCTGCGGCGATCTCTGTCACGGAAGCCCCGTCCACCAGCAGCCGCAGCACCTCGAACTCCCGGTTCGACAGGGCCTCGTGCGCAGGCCCTTGGCTGCCGGGCATGGCGCCAAGCGCGAGCTGCTGCGCCACATCGGCTGTGACATAGGCGCCACCCTGCGCCACCTTGCGAATCGCCTGCTCCAACTGCGCCGGAGCGCTCTCCTTCGTCAGATAGCCGCTGGCACCGGACTTGATGGCACGCACCGCGTATTGCAACTCCTGGTGCATGCTCAGAACCAGAATCCGTATCTGGGGCTTCTCGGCCCGCACCAGCTTGATCAGCTCCATGCCGCTGCGGCCCGGCATCGACAGGTCCCGCACCAGCACGTCGAAGTCGAGCTCGCGCACCCGGCGCATGACCTCGGTCCCGTCGCCCGCCTCGCCCACCACCTGGAAGTCGGCGACCTCCGACACGATGCG
>JANMKM010000444.1:0-2316 GCA_031372035.1 Rhodoferax sp.
GCAGTACTCGGCCCTGATGGAGAGGGCGAAGGAGTACGGCCGTACCAAGATGCGCCGCTTCTTCAAGGACGAGCTGGACAACTACCTGCGCTCGCGCCGGGGCGAGGAGATCGAGGAGCAGCCGCTGTTCCGGGTGGAGAACCAGGCCTACATCCACTACCGCAAGGGTGCGCTGGTGTTTTACAGGCTGCGTGAAGAGATCGGCGAGGAGGCGCTGAACCGCGCGCTCCAGCGCTTCCTGAACGACAAGGCCTACCAGCAGCCGCCCTACACCACGTCGAAGGAACTGCTGACCTACATCCGCGCCGAAGCACCCGCCGACAAGCAGGATCTGATCACGGACCTGTTCGAGAGAATCGTGTTCTACGACAACCGCGTGGTCGAGGCCACGGCCAAACAGCGCCCCGACGGCCAGTGGGACGTGACCATGAAGCTGCACCTGGCCAAGATGGAGGCCGACGGCAAAGGCAAGGAAACAGCGCGCGTGTTTGATGAACCGGTGGAGATTGCCGTGTTCGCCCGGGCCCCTGGTGCCAAGGAGATGGATGAGAAGGTTCTGTTTGGCGAGAAGCGCCGGCTCGAAGGCGCCGAGCCCAGCATTACCATCACGGTCAAGGAGAAGCCCTATGAGGTGGGCGTGGACCCGTACAACAAGCTGATTGACCGGGTCTCCAGCGACAACCGCAAGCAGGTCAGCGTGGAATAGGCAGAGCATGAACATCCTGGTGGGCACGGCGTCATGGACCGACAAGAGCCTGATTGCCTGCGGTGGCTTTTATCCCAAAGGCTGCAGCAGCGCGGAAGGCCGCCTGCGCTACTACGCCAGCCAGTTCCCCATGGTGGAGGTGGACTCCAGCTACTACGCCATGCCCGCGCCCAGCGTGGCCCGGCTCTGGGTGGAGCGCACGCCGCCGGAGTTCGTGTTCAACATCAAGGCCTTCCGGATCTTCACCGCTCACCAGACCTCACCCACGGTGCTGCACAAGGACATCGCCCAGGCCCTGGCAGCGGACCCTGCCAGGATGCTGTACTACCGCCACCTGCCGCCGGAGATACGCGACGAGCTGTGGCGCCGTTTCATCGAAGCTGTGGCGCCGCTCAAACTCTCGGGCAAGCTGGCGTCCGTGCACTTCCAGTTCGCACCCTGGGTATTGCATGACGCGCCGGGCCTGGCCCACGTGCGCGAGTGCGTGCAGCGCATGGCAGGGCACCATCTGTCGGTGGAGTTTCGCCACGCCAGCTGGTTCAGCCAGGAGCATGCGGAGTCCACCCTGGCCCTGCTGCGCGAGCTGGGCGTGACCCACACCGTGGTGGACGGTCCGCAAGGCTTCCACAACAGTGTGCCCGCCCTGTGGCAAGTGACCAGCCCCGAGCTGGCGATTCTGCGGCTGCATGGGCGCAACACCGAGACCTGGAACGCCAAGGGCATGACGGCTTCGTCCGAACGCTTCAACTACGACTATGCCGACGCGGAACTGGCCGCGCTGACGCCGGAGATCCGGGAACTGGCGAAGAAGGTCAAACGGATGCAGGTGATCTTCAACAACAACAACGGCGACCAGGGGCAGCGCAATGGCCAGACGCTGATGCGGTTGCTGGCGCAGTAACGACGCCGGGCAATGCCCTGCCTGGCACACACCGGTGGTCATTTGCCAGAATGGACCCCATGGCCGACACGGAGACGCAACATGACTGACAACAACGCCGATCAGATTGCCGAATGGAATGGAGACCTGGGGCGGCGCTGGGCCGAACTGCAGGAGGCCCTGGACCGCATGACCCAGCCCTTCGGCGCTGCCGCTCTGCAGGCTGCAGCGGCGCAGAGCGGCGAGCGGGTGATCGACATTGGCTGCGGCTGTGGCGACACCAGCATCACGCTGGCGCACAGCGTGGGCAGCGCCGGGTCGGTGCTGGACATTGATGTTTCGCAGCCGATGCTCAAGGTAGCCAGGGCACGGGCTGCGGGCTTGCCTGCACTGCGGCTGGCCTTCAGCGATGCCGATGCCTCGGCGGCCGAACTGCCGACCCCATGCGACCTGCTGTTCTCGCGTTTCGGCGTGATGTTCTTCGACCAGCCCACGCCCGCCTTCACCCACCTGCGCGCGGCCCTGCGCCCCGGCGGCCGCTGCGCCTTCGTCTGTTGGCGCACGCCGCGCGACAACGCCTGGGTCATGACACCGCTGTCGGCAGCGCGCGCTGCCCAGGGCGTCACGCCGCCGCCCGCCGACCCCAGTGCACCCGGCCCCATTGCCTATGCCGACGGCGACCCGCTGCGCGGCATCCAGGCTGATGCCGGCGATATACAGAAAGCCCTGC
>JANMKM010000460.1:0-4626 GCA_031372035.1 Rhodoferax sp.
CAGCATTGTGGATGCGGACGCACTGGTCTCAGGCGCCAACGATGGGGCACTGAACATCACGGCCTCGGGCCTGAGGCTCAGTGCCGCAGTGGGTATCGGTCAGGGCGCCAACGCGCTGGAGACGCAGGTATCGGTGCTCAGCGGGCGGGCCAATGCGGGTGGGGTGTACCTGCTCGAGGGCGATGGCCTGGCGGTGGGTGAGGTGGCGGTGACGGTGAACCGGGTCAAGGCGGACGGCACGTTCACGGACTCCAGTGTCAGTGATGCGGCGCAGTCAGGCATTGTGAGTGCTGGCGAGTTGATGCTGGTCAGCCGCAATGGCGCCATCACGACCCAGGTTGTTCAGGGTGAGATTGTCACAACCGGGAACGCACTGCTGGTCGCCGGCGGAGTGGCCGGTGATATCCAGCTCGGAGCAAATCTGATATCTGTTGGCGGCGCGATCAGTTTGAACGCTAGTCGTGACATTCTGCAAGGTGCAAGTGTCATCGCCCGCGGTGCCACCAAGACCATCGACTTTGTCGCGCAGCGGCATATCACGATGGCCGCAGGCGCGGACATCACTGTCGCGTCGGACAGTGCCAGCCAGATCATGTTGACAGCCAGCACGGGTGACATCCGCTTCAGCAAGGTGAAAGCTGCAGCTGGCAATGTTGGCATGGCCGCCACGGGTGGAAGTATTTTCGATCAAGCACCCGATGTCCCGGGTGTGGCAGGCGTTCAGGCGCTTGGTTTGCTTCTGTCTGCCCGAGATGCGATCGGCACCGGGACAAACCACATCCAGACTGCCGTCGGGACGATTGCTGCGAATGCCGGGAGCGGTGGCATTTTTGTCGATGATCTGGATGGCTTTACGGTGGCTCCGGTCGCTGTGACCGTGCAGCGCATATCCGGCCCGGCGAATGTCGCTTCGCAAACCGTAGGTCAGACCGGGTTGAGTACCAGTGGCGCTGGAAGTATCGTGCTGGTTGCCGAGAACGGCGGGATCACGCTGGCTGCAGATTCCGGCATTGCTGCCTCTGGCCAGGCCAACGTGCTGCTGGAGGCGCGCGGAGCCAATGCCGGTATCGCGGTCGGAGCAAACATTGTCAGCAACGGTGGGCACATCACGCTGCGGGCTGACGGGCAGATTGAAGTGGCGGACTCGGTCCTGCTAGCCACATCAGGTACCGGGGCCATGACGCTGCGCTCCCAGAACCGGGACATCCGGATGGCTGCGGGCAGCAGCCTGCTCGCTGGCAGCGCCATGCGCCTGGATGCAGCCGGAGATCTGGTGTTGGGCCAGTTGCGTGCAACCAATCTGGCTTTTGCTGCCGGCAGTGGATCCATCTCCAGTGCCATGGATGCTGGCGTGAACGTCACGGGCTCCAACCTGTTGTTGACCGCGGCAGGGAGCATCGGAACGGGTGTTCACCCGCTGACAACCGACGTCGGCCAGGTGTCGGCTTTCAGTGCAGGGATACAGGCAGCTGGCGTCTACCTTGCTGAGGCAAATGACATCACTGTGGGCGCCGTATCCGTGCTTGTTGCCGAGGTTGACACCACTGGCACCGTTGTTAGCCTCCCGGTCACCAGCCAGGCCGACGTTGTGACGCAAGGCAACGGTCATATTGTGTTGGTCACATCACATGGCAGCATTGAACTCAACGATGGAGATTCCAATGGCCTTGCCGTACGTGCAGGTGGCGGCGGCAATGTGTTGCTGTATGCGGGCGGAGCCGGGTCCGACATGTTGCTCAATGCCGGGGTCCGCTCCGAGACGGGCTACGTGACGGTGCGTGCGGCGGACGACGTGCGGTTGGGAGCGACATCGCGTCTTGAAACGGGTGCTTCGGGCGACATTGCGGTCGAGGCTGTCGGGGGTAACCTGGTGCAGGACCCGCTCAGTCAAGTGCGGTCCGCTACCGGATCGGTGAGGTTGATTGGCGCGATGGATGTCAGTCTTTCGCGTGTCATCACGGCCGGAGGCAACGTTGCAGTCACGGCGGGCACCGGGTCGATTTGGGACGCTGGCCATGTCGGAGCTGCAACCAATGTACAGGCTGCAGGTTTGCGTTTGTCTGCCGGAGGAAGTGTCGGGCGCCTTGGGGCAGGTTCCGACGCCATCGATGTTGCCGTGGATACGATAAGCGCCCGCTCTGGCAGCGGTGGCATCAACCTGGCCAGTGTCGGGAATCTCGTAGTCGATGCGGTGTCGGTGACAGGATTCATGGTCAAGGCCGATGGTTCACTGAGCACGCTCCAGATCGATGCACCTCAATCGGATCTGGTGGCCTCGTCCGGCGATGGCTCGATTGTGGTTGTGGCCGTGGGCAGTCTGGATCTTCGCGATGGGCTGGCCGGACCGGATGGGGTCGCTGTGTCGGCCCACGGTAGCGGGAACATTCGTCTTGAGTCGCAATCCGGATCGATCACGGCCGCAGCGGACATTCTTTCCAGCGGCGGCCATGTGTCGATCCTGTCCAAAGGACAGATTCAGTTCTTGTCCCTTGCAGATGTTCTTTCAGCCGGTAGTGGTTCCATCGACGTGGAGTCGTTCACCAGCTCGGTCCGACAAAACAGCAATGGCATTTTTGCCAGTGGAAACGGTTCGATCCGCGTAGCTGCAGGCTCGTTTGTCGAACTGGGCGCTGTCGCCACGGCGGGCAATGTGGGGCTGACTGCTGGGGATGGCAACATCCTGGACGCCGATCAGCAATCGTCGGGCGCCAATGATGCCGTTGTGGACGTGCGTGCTGACGGCCTTCGGTTGAACGCCAGGAACGGGATCGGCGCGCCAGCCAATGCCGTGGAAATTGCCGTTCGCACTGTGAGTGCCAGAGCCGGTGCGGGCGGCATCTACCTGCTTGAAAGCGATGGGCTCACGGTCGGCGCCGTCGCGGTTACGGTAAACCGGGTCAATCTGGATGGGACTGTGTTGGGTTCTACTGTGCAGGATGTGACGCAGTCTGATCTGGTCACCTCAGGCGGCAACGGCAATATTGTCCTGACCAGCGCATCCGGCTCCATTGTGCTTTCGGACGGGGCGGGCCCGGCTGGCGGCGGCAACATCGCAGGTTCCGCGATTACGGCAAGCGGCAACGGTCAGGTTCTGGTCCAGACCTTGGCCAGTGGCGGCGATGTCGTTGGCCAGGCCGATATTGTCAGCGGTGGTGGTGTCATCACGGTGTTGAGCGCTGGGACCCTGGTATTTGGTGCCGGCTTCGACCTGACCACGGCTGCCAATGTAAATGTCACGGCCGCAGAGTTGCAACTGGATGGTCCGCCGGACTCCATCAATGGAACTGGCGTCCTGACACTGTCTTCTTCGAGCACGACCCATGACATCCTCATCGGTGGGTCCGCACCTGGGGCATTGAGCCTGACGCAGCAGAAGATCGATGACATTGGTGCCGGCTTCAGCAAGTTGGTCATCGGCGAGTCGGGCCTGGGTAACATTACCATCGCCGACGGCGCGAATTTGGTGTCCACCGGCCTGCCGGTTGAAATACGCGGAAACACGATCACAGTACTTGCTGGCAGCTCCGGTGTTCACTTCTACGGTGACGTCGACATGGCAGCGCAGGGCAATATCGTGCTTGGCGGCAACATCAGCACGGCAGGTATCGGCGATGTTTCGGTTCGCAGCGCGACCGGCAATGTGACCATGTCGCAATCTGCCCGGGTCGAAAGCCTGGGTGGTTCGATAACAGTATCTGCGCCCCGGGCGACTACATTGAGCATTGCAACGCTGGATGCGCGCTCTGCCGATCGTGTTGTGGCAGGGGTGGTGACGATTGATGGTGGTGCATCGCGCATCGTGGACGCGAACCGGGATGCCGCTGCGGACGTGTACGCCAAGGCAGTGACGGTCAATGGCTATGGACCGAAACAGGTTGGCGGGCAGCTCTCGGGTGACGTGCTTGAAATCGTCTCAGACCTGGTGTACGTCAATGCACCGTCAGGGCTCGTGGTCCGTGATTCAGGCACGGACGGTCGCAACTACTTCACTTTGATGGACGGCGGCAATATCTACCAGCAGGTAGTGGTTCTGGGTCCAGTCACGCGGGTGACGAGCGACCCGGAATCGTTGCTCGATGGTGGGACCCAAGTTCTTCAAGCCGCCGGTGTGCCCTTGTCGGTCAGTCAAATGGGTCGCAATCTCGCATGGACTTCGAGCCCCGAATTCGGGCAGGGTTCTGCGTCTGCAACGCCCGGCAATCTGAATGTCGTGGCCTACCTGGCTGGTGTACCGGTCGCAGCCATGAGCCAATCATTGATTGCGTTGCATGATGCAGGCTCCGAGTTCAATGGCTTGGCAAGCGCGCAATCCTACGGTATTGCCGATCGATTGCAGCAAGCGTATTTGCTCGGGACACCCGGTCAACAGCCACTTGTTTCCGGACTGGAGAGCTTTAGCCACGACATGTTTGAATATTGGGTGGAAACGCTCAGTGTTTGACTCTTGCCGGTACTCACAAGAAGGAATTTCATGAACCTCAGCACCATTCCCAGGCGTCGCGCTGGGTGGACATTTTGGAGTGCGTGTTTTGCAGCCTGGGTGCTTGCCGGCTGCGGTGGTGGTGGCGGTGGCGGTGGCTCCGGAGAGGGCGTTCCGGTTGCTTTGTCGATAACCGCTGCTGGAGT
>JANMKM010000478.1:0-4151 GCA_031372035.1 Rhodoferax sp.
TGCCGAAGCCATGCCACTTGGCCGTGCGTGCCTCGCCCTTGATGATCCAGTCATCCGCGCGGCCGATGCCCTCTTCCACCAGCTTGTCCGGCCCCCATACCTTGAACCACCAGTCCTTGCCGTACTCGGCGTCGACCTTGCGCATGGCCCTGCGGAAATCCAGGGCCTCCATGATGCTTTCTTCGACCAGCGCGGTGCCGCCTGGAGGCTCCATCATGGCAGCTGCAACATCGCAGCTGGCAATGATGGCGTACTGCGGCGAGGTCGAGGTGTGCATCAGGTAGGCTTCGTTGAACAGATGCCGGTCCAGCTTGCGGTTCTGGGAGTCCTGCACCAGCACATGGCTGGCCTGGCTGATGCCAGCCAGCAGTGTGTGGGTGGACTGGGTGGAGAACACCAGTGACTCCGCCGGCCGGGTGCGACGTTTGCCCATCGCATGGTACGGCCCGTAGAAGGGGTGAAATGCCGCATGCGGCAACCATGCTTCGTCGAAGTGCAAGGTGTCGATGTAACCATCAAGCATGGTCTTGATGGTCTCCGTGTTGTAGATCACGCCGTCATAAGTGGACTGGGTCAATGTCATGACTCGAGGCGTCACCGTATCGGCGTCAATGTGTTTGAGCAAAGGATTGGCCCTGATCTTCGCCTTGATAGCGGCCGGCTCAAATTCGCTCTGGGGTATCGGGCCGATGATCCCGAAATGGTTTCGCGTGGGCTTCATGAATACCGGGATAGCCCCGGTCATGACGATGGCATGCAAGATCGACACGTGGCAGTTTCGGTCAACCACCACCACATCTCCGGAGGCGACAGTGTGGTGCCAGACCATCTTGTTGGAAGTGCTGGTGCCGTTGGTGACAAAGAAGCAGTGGTCGGCGTTGAAGATCCGTGCCGCGTTCTTTTCACTCTCGGCCACCGGCCCGGTATGGTCGAGCAGTTGGCCCAGTTCCTCCACCGCATTGCAGACGTCAGCACGCAGCATGTTTTCACCAAAGAACTGGTGGAACATCTGGCCCACTGGCGTCTTCAGGAAAGCCACCCCGCCGGAATGTCCCGGGCAATGCCAGCTGTAGGAACCGTCCTCGGCGTAGTCCAGCAGGGCTTTGAAAAATGGCGGCTGCACGCCCTCCAGGTAGCTCTTGGCCTCGCGGATGATGTGCCGGGCCACAAATTCCGGTGTGTCTTCAAAGGTATGGATGAAGCCGTGCAATTCGCGCAGAATATCGTTGGGCAGATGCCGAGATGTCTTGGTCTCGCCATAGACGTAGATCGGCACATCCGCGGTCTTGAAGCGCACCTCCTCGATGAACTTGCGCAGATTGAGCACGGCAGGGTCCAGGTCCGGCCCGGGCGTGAACTCCTCGTCGTCAATCGACAGGATGAAAGCACTGGCCCTGCTCTGCTGCTGGGCAAACGGGCTCAGGTCGCCGTAACTGGTGACGCCCAGCACTTCCAGCCCTTCGGCCTCGATCGCCTGCGCCAGGGCACGAATCCCCAGGCCGGAGCTGTTTTCGGAACGGAAGTCCTCGTCAATGATGACGATCGGAAAGCGAAATTTCATGGCAGACTCCAGCCGGGCCGGGAAGATGGGCAAACAGGCGCGAAGTGTACGGACTAAATTGCTGGGGTCACGCGCGGTGTCGGCGATTGGCCTCAAAATGTGGCGACTGCAATACAAAAGAGGATTGCCATGTCTGATTCGACGGTTTGGTGGCTGCTGGCCGGCGGCGCGGTGGTGGTGGAACTGGTCAGCGGTACCTTCTACCTTCTGATGCTGGCCATCGGCCTGGCCTGCGGCGCCATCGCGGCGCATGCCGGCGCCTCGCCCACGCTGCAATTGGTGGTGGCCGCCGTGGTGGGCGGCGGCTCGGTGGTACTGTGGCGTCGCTACAAGCAGTTGCAGCCGTCGGCGGCACCGGCGGCGTCCAACCGCGACGTCAACCTCGACGTCGGTGAATCGGTGCAAGTGGATGCATGGGAATCCGATGGAACGGGGCGTATCAAGTACCGGGGTGCAATCTGGACCGTCGCGCTGGAGCCTGGAGCTGCGAGAGCTCCGGGCGCACATCGTGTGGTCGAAGTCGTCGGCAGCCGGCTCGTCGTCCGGCCCATTTGACCGCTAGTCAGGTCGCAAACACAAGGGAACACCATGGAAATCGCAATCGTCCTGTTCATCATCGCCGTGATCTTCGTTACCCAGTCCATCAAGGTGGTGCCGCAGCAGCATGCCTGGGTGGTGGAGCGCCTTGGCAAGTACAACCAGACGCTGACGCCTGGTCTGAGCCTGTTGATGCCGTTCATCGACAAGGTAGCCTACAAGCATGTGCTCAAGGAGATACCACTGGATATCGCCAGCCAGGTCTGCATCACGCGCGACAACACCCAGCTGCAGGTCGACGGAATCCTCTACTTCCAGGTGACCGACGCAATGCGCGCAAGCTACGGCTCGTCGAACTACATCATCGCGATCTCGCAGCTGGCCCAGACCTCGCTGCGTTCGGTGATCGGCAAGCTGGAACTGGACAAGACCTTCGAAGAGCGCGACATCATCAATGCCCAGGTGGTGGCGGCGATCGATGAAGCTGCCCTGAACTGGGGTGTCAAGGTCTTGCGCTACGAGATCAAGGACCTGACTCCGCCCAAGGAAATCCTGCATGCCATGCAGCAGCAGATCACCGCAGAACGGGAAAAGCGCGCGCTGATTGCCGCGTCGGAGGGCCGCAGACAGGAACAGATAAACATTGCAACCGGAGAGCGCGAGGCCTTCATTGCCCGCTCGGAAGGCGAGAAGCAGGCCGCCATCAACAACGCGCAAGGCGAAGCCGCAGCAATCATGGCGGTGGCCGAGGCTACTGCTGAAGCCATCGAACGGATTGCAGCTGCCATACAGACACCTGGCGGCGAGCAGGCAGTTCAACTGAAGGTGGCGGAACGGGCAGTGGACGCCTATAGCAAGGTGGCGTCCGACGCCACAACCACTTTGATCGTGCCGAGCAACATGACAGAAGTGTCAGCGCTCATCAGTTCTGCAATGAGCATGGTCCTGGCGCGCAAGTAAGAGCCGGCGTTCAGGCAGAAACAGATGAATGGCGCAGCAACAACCGCTCAATGGTGTTCAGTACCTCAAAGTCCGCCTTGAAATCAGCAAACAGCTGATCGTTGCCTGGCGGGGCTTGGCGGCTGTCCGGTTCGGCCCGAACGCAATCAAAGATCTGCTGGAAGGTTCGCTTGCCGTCCAGGTGCATGAATATCTGCGGTGTGAATCGTCCGGGATGGACAGCAATCTGCAGGCCCAGATGTTTGTGGTCCAGCCAGATGGGTTGCTTACCCCTGCGCGTAAAAACACCGGCCACCTGCGGACCGGTCAGCGGCTCATTGCAGAAGAACGGGACCATGTCCGGGTCACCATATTGCGCCGTCGCCGTTGCCGCTCGGGTCACATACATCGCATGCGTCATCAGATTGCCACCCGCGATTTCAGCGATGGCGTATTGCTTGCTCAGCGGCAGGCGTTCGATGCGCTCCAGCACCGGAGCCGCGGTGGGCGGTGCCAGCCAGCGCGGTATATAACCGGCGCGGCCCCTTTCAGCCGCGCTGAAGGTCACGCACAGGCCATGCTGGTCAACCAGCCACTGGTACACATCTTCGACCGAATAGGCCCGGTCCTGGGTGTGCAACACAACGTCGTAGAGGTCGGCGTCGGAATGCATGTCGGATGCCCAGAGGTCCTCGCACCGCTTGAACCAGTTGGTTCTCGGCAGCAGCGGCAGCAGCTGCTTGGTGTTTTCCAGCTGCTCATCGATGTCTGACCCATCGGCATTGACCAGCCGCATCAATTCCTGCATCTGGTAGATGCCTGTGCGCCCATATTTGCCGTACACCATCAACGCCATGCCACCCTCCGGCCTGAGCACTGAGAGCAATGCATTCAGGCCGGCTTCCGGGTCCGCCAGATGGTGCAGGACACCAATGCAGTTGATGTAATCGAAGGGTTCGAGCCCCAGTTCCGGCAGGCTGAGCAAGGAATCATGGATCCAGTCGATATTGACCAGCCCCCGGATGGCAGCACGCTTCTGTGCAATCGCGATGCTGGGGGCGCTGAAGTCAAGATGCACGATCCGCGCATTGGTCGCCTTGAGCTGCTCCGCCAG
>JANMKM010000480.1:0-21526 GCA_031372035.1 Rhodoferax sp.
ACACGGTGCGCTCGCGCATGCGCTGGCCCATGGCACGGCGTGCCAGCTCCAGCACGGCCAGCAGCTCGGCGCGCTTGGCCGGGCCCAGGCCCTTGACGCGTTTCAGGTCATCGGGGCTGGCGGCCAGCAGGCCGGCAATGCCGTCGAAGCCGATGTGATCCGGGGCGCTGGGGTTGGCTGTGCCGGTGCCGGGCTCCGCGGCCCGCGGCGCGCTTGCAGGGCGCAGGCGCAGCAGCTCGTCGGCCATCTGCAGCACGCCCTTTCCCTTGATGCCGGTGCGCAGCAGCAGGGCCAGCAGTTCGGCGTCGGCCAGCGCGCCGGGTCCGCGCGCCAGCAGCTTCTCGCGCGGCTGGGCGTCAATGGGCAGGCCTTTGAGTGGCATGGTGGTTCCCCCTGTTGTCTGTCTGGCCAGGCGTCAAGCCCCCGTTGCGAGCTGGTGCCGGTCAGGTTTCTACAATGGAGGCCAGTTTATCGAGACATTAATGACAAGCACAGTTTCCACGGTGCAAGCGGGCTCCTTCCTGACCCTGCACTACCGCCTGGGTGGACCGGCGGGCGACATCATCAACACCTTTGGCGGCAAGCCGGCGACGCTGTCGCTGGGCACGGGCGAGCTGGCGCCGGCCGTGGAGCAATGCCTGATCGGTCTGCCCGAGGGCGAGCACACCACCTTCAATCTGCCGCCGGGTGCCGCTTTTGGTGAGCGCAATGACCAGATGCTGCAGTGGGTTGCGGGCAAGATGCTGCAGCAGCTGGGTGATGCGCCCGAGGGCTACCACGTGGGCGACGTGGTGCAGTTCCCCACGCCCGACGGCCAGGGCAGTTATGCCGGCGCGGTGGTGCAGGTGGGCAACGACAACACGCGCGACGCCGTATTGTTTGACTTCAACCATCCGCTGGCTGGCCAGCCGGTGAGCTTTGAAGTGCAATTGATTGGCGTGCTGTGATGCCGCATACCGCAATCACCCCGAATATCAGCCCGGTGCCAGCCGCCACGGTGGTGAACCCGCAGGAGATCGTGCTGGCCGAGCCGCGCGGCTTTTGCGCCGGTGTGGACCGCGCCATCGAGATCGTGGAGCGGGCGCTGGAGAAATTTGGCCGGCCGATCTATGTGCGCCACGAAATCGTCCACAACACCTATGTGGTGGACGACTTGCAGCGCAAGGGGGCGGTGTTCATCGAGGAGCTGGACGACGTGCCGGCCGGTGCCACGCTGGTGTTCTCGGCCCACGGCGTGAGCAAGGCGATCCAGGACGAGGCGGTGGCCCGAGGCTTTCAGATCTTTGACGCCACCTGCCCGCTGGTGTCCAAGGTGCACGTGGAGGTGGCCAAGCTGCACCGCGAGGGCTTCGAGTTCATCATGATCGGCCACAAGGGGCACCCGGAGGTGGAAGGCACGATGGGCCAGCTCAGCAGCGGCATCCATCTGGTGGAAGACGTGGCCGATGTCGCCACGCTGCAGTTGACCCAGACCAACAGGCTGGCGCTGGTGACCCAGACCACGCTCAGCATGGACGACGCGGCCGAGATCGCCGCCGCCGTGAAGGCCCGCTTTCCCCTGGTGCGCGAACCCAAGCAGCAGGACATCTGCTACGCCACCCAGAACCGCCAGGACGCAGTGAAGGTGCTCAGCCCGCAGGTGGACATCGTGATCGTGGTCGGCAGCCCCACCAGCTCCAACAGCAACCGCCTGACCGAGGTGGCGCGCAAGCTGGGCACTGTGAGCTACATGGTGGACAACGCCGATGAGCTGCAGCCGCAGTGGTTTGCCGGGCGCCAGCGCGTGGGCCTTACCGCCGGCGCTTCGGCGCCCGACATCCTGGTGCGCCAGGTGATCGACCGGATCAAGGCCCTGGGGGCGGTGTCGGTGCGCAAGATGGCAGGCACCCCCGAGACTGTGAAGTTCCCCCTGCCCAAGGGCCTGAAGCTTGAAGGCCGTACGGCCGGGCTGGACCATTTGCGGTGAGCGCGCGTGTGCCACCTAACGCCCCCTCACCCCAACCCTCACCACCGAGCACGGGGGCGAGGAAGTTGGTATCGCCCCCTCTCCCGCATGTGGGAGAGGGCTGGGGTGAGGGTGGAGCCCTGGCGGAGACATCTTGAATAGCTCCGATATTCATAGCGCCTCACACCTGCTGCAAGCGCATCGTGGGCTATTTCTAAGAGAAACACCGGTACTCAAACTGGCCGGCTCCGCACTGGGCCTGTCCTGCGCCGAGGTCTGGCTCAAGCTCGAACACCTGCAGGTGGGCGGCAGCTTCAAGGCCCGTGGCATGCTGCACCGGCTGCTGGCCAGCACCATTCCGGCCAGTGGCACTATCATCGCCTCCGGCGGTAACGCCGGTATCGCGGCGGCCGCGGCAGCGCAGCATCTGAGCGTGCCCTGCGAGGTGTTCCTGCCCATCGTCAGCACCCAGGCCAAGCGCGATCGCCTGGCGAGTTTGCAGGCCCGGGTGGTGGTGCAGGGCGCCGCCTATGCCGATGCGCTCGCCGCCTGCCTGGCGCGCCAGGCCGAGACCGGCGCCTTGCTGCTGCACGCCTACGACCAGGCCGAGGTGGTGGCCGGTGCTGGCACTCTGGCGCAGGAGATCGAGCAACAAGCGGGTGTGCCAGATGCCGTGCTGGTGAGTGTGGGCGGCGGCGGGCTGATTGCCGGCATTGCCGCCTGGTTCGGTGGCCGCACCAACGTGGTGGCGCTGGAGCCGGAGCTGGCGCCCACCTTGCATGCGGCCCGCGCCGCCGGCACGCCGGTCGACGTGTCGGTCGGTGGCATCGCCGCCGATTCGCTCGGCGCCCGGCGCATCGGCGCCATCGCCTGGGAGCTGACGCAGCAGCATGTGCAGCACAGCCTGCTGCTGGAAGACGCCGCGATCCGCGCTGCCCAACTCTGGCTCTGGCGGGAGCTCAAACTGGCAGTGGAGCCCGCCGCCGCCCTGGGCCTGGCCGCGCTGCAGACTGGCGCCTACCAGCCGCAGGCCGATGGAAAAGTCTGCCTGGTGCTGTGCGGTGCCAATTTTGACCCGGCCAGCCTGAACGCCTGAGCGGTCCAGGGCATTGGGCCATGGAGGCCTCACTAAAATGCCCACATGCTAGACATCAACCTGCTGCGCAAAGACCTTGCCTTCGCTGTGGCGCGCCTGGAGGCGCGCAAGAACCCGCAACCCTTCCTGGACGTGGCCGCTTTCAGTGCGCTGGAGGCCGAGCGCAAGGCCATCCAGACCCGAACCGAGGAGTTGCAGGCCCGTCGCAACAGCCTGAGCAAGGCCGTCGGCCAGCACAAGGCCCGGGGCGAACACACGCAGGCCGAAGCCGCCATGGCCGAGGTGGCCGCGCTCAAGTCCGAGCTGGAGAGCTCGGCCACGCTACTGGAGAAGATCCAGGGCGAGCTGCAGGCACTGCTGCTGGCCGTGCCGAACCTGCCGCATGCCAGCGTGCCGGTGGGTGCGGACGAGAACGGCAACGTGCTGGTACGCAGCTGGGGCACGCCGCGGGCCATGGACTTCCCCATCAAGGACCACGTGGACCTGGGTGCGCCGCTGGGGCTGGACTTCGACATGGGCGTCAAGCTCACCGGCGCCCGCTTCACGGTGATGCGCGGTCAGGTGGCGCGGCTGCACCGGGCGCTGGCCGCCCTGATGCTCGACATCCAGACCACCGAGCATGGCTACACCGAGTGCTACACGCCCTATATCGTCAACGGCGACACGCTGCGCGGCACCGGGCAGCTGCCAAAGTTCGAGGGCGACCTGTTTGCCGCCAGGAAGGGCGGGCAGGAGGGCGAGGAGCAGCCGGACCACACGGCGTTGTACCTGATCCCCACCTCGGAGGTGACGCTGACCAACTTCGTACGCGGCGAGCTGCTGCGCGAGGACAGCCTGCCCTGGAAGCTGACGGCGCACACGCCGTGCTTCCGTTCCGAGGCCGGCAGCTACGGCCGCGACACCCGTGGCATGATCCGCCAGCACCAGTTCGACAAGGTGGAGATGGTGCAGATTGCCCACCCGGACAAGAGCTACGAGGCACTGGAGCAGATGGTGGGCCACGCCGAGGCAGTACTGCAGCGCCTGGGCCTGCCCTACCGCGTGATGAGCCTGTGCACCGGTGACATGGGGCCCAGCTCGGCCAAGACCTATGACCTGGAGGTCTGGTTGCCGGCGCAAAACACCTACCGCGAGATCAGCTCGGTGTCGAACTGCGAGGCCTTCCAGGCGCGGCGGCTGCAGGCCCGCTTCAAGAACGCACACGGCAAGAGCGAGTTCGTGCACACGCTCAACGGCTCCGGCCTGGCGGTGGGCCGCACGCTGGTGGCGGTGCTGGAGAACTACCAGAACGCCGACGGCTCGGTCAGCGTGCCGCCCGCCCTGCAGCCCTATATGGGCGGCGTGCAGACCCTGGGCTGAAGCCATGTTGCGTTGCAACCCGTGCCCGATGTGCGCTGGCCAGCGAACGCCGCGCCGCGCCAGCGGTCACACTTGCGCAGCGGTGGCAAAGCTCTACCATTGCTCCATCGCCTTTGCGGGAGCCGCCATGCGCAAGCTGCTGTCTTTGTTGGGTCTGTGCCTGCTGGCACTGGTGGCGCGCGCCCAGGACGCTACACCCAATCCGATCAATACCCCTACGCCGCCGCCGGCCGCGCGCAAGGTCGCACCCCAGCCCTTCAGCCGGGGCATTGCCGTCGTGGTGGCTGTGGGTGCTGACGTGCTTCCGGGCAGTGAGCCGCAGTTGCCTCCGGCGAACCTGATCTTGCGCGTCGTGGACCCGGCGCGCCTGGGTGCAAACGCTGCCGGCGCCGCCGAATGCGTGTTCGAAGCCCATGCCTGGGCCACGCTGTCGTCCGAGCGGGTGATGGTGCGGCCGCGCCGGCTGCAGTGCTACGACGCTCAGGGGCGCGAACTCGCAGGCAAGGCCGTGGCCGGCTTCGGCGTGGACAAGGACGCCCGTGCCGGCATCAAGGGCAGCATTGTCTGGGGTGCGCTGGCCAAGGAGCTGATGCTGCTGGGCGTGGGCTCCAAGAGCAGCGGTGCCAGCCGCTTCTTCAGCTCGGCCCTGAGTCGTGCTTCCTTTGGTCTGACCGATTCCGTCACTTCCGCCGAAGAGGGCAAGGGCCCGAACCCGGAGGTGGTGCGCGACCTGCGCTCGCTCGACACGCTGCTTCCGAACCTGGCGCTGGAGCCCGGGCGCGAGTTTGACGTGGTGCTGTTCGGCGGCGCGCCGTGATAATGGCCCGATGCCCGCTCCTTCGATGAACGCTACTGGCGACCCGCGCCGCCCTGCCCATGCTTGAACTACTGGTTGACCCCCAGGCCTGGATCGCCTTTGCCACGCTCACTGCGCTGGAACTGGTGCTGGGCATCGACAACATCATCTTCATCTCGATCCTGGTGGACCGGCTGCCCAAGGAGCGCCGCGAATTCGCCCGGCGCATCGGGCTGTTCATGGCCATGTTCATGCGCATCGGACTGCTGCTGGTGCTGGCCTGGATTGTCGGACTGGTGGCGCCGCTGTTCACGCTGTTCGGCAAGGAGATATCGGGGCGAGACCTGATCCTCATCGCCGGTGGCTTGTTCCTGATCTGGAAGAGCACCGGCGAAATCCACCAGTCGCTTGAGGGCGAGGAGGGCCACGCGTCGGGCGGCGCCGCCGCAACCTTCGCCAGCGTGATTCTGCAGATCATGGTGGTCGACATGGTGTTCTCGCTCGATTCGATCATCACGGCCGTCGGCATGGTGGACGACGTGAAGGTGATGATCGCCGCGGTGGTCGTCTCGGTTGCGCTGATGATGCTGTTTGCCGGTCCGATCGGCAGGTTCGTGTCGGACCACCCCACCATCAAGATGCTGGCTCTGACCTTCCTGGTAGTGGTCGGTGTGGTGCTGGTCGCAGAGGGCTTCGACCACCATGTGCCCAAGGGCTACGTCTACTTCGCGATGGCGTTTTCGGTGGCGGTCGAGATGCTCAATATCCGCCTGCGCAAACGTTCCGCCGATGCGGTGCAACTGCACGCCTCGCGCATCCCGGGGGAGTGAGTTTGCTCAGTTCAATACCCGGTGGGCGACGTCGACATACAGGGGAATGCCGACCAGGATGTTGAACGGAAACGTCAGGCCCAGCGACATGCCGAAATACAACGACGGGTTGGCCTCGGGAATGGCATGTCGAATGACAGCCGGCACCGCGATGTAGGACGCACTGGCAGCCAGCACCATCAGCAGCGCAGCGTCGCCAGCCGACAGGCCGCACAGCGTGGCCAGGGCCAGCGCCAGACCGGCATGCGCGATCGGGCCGGCGACTGCGTAGGCCAGCAACCAGGGTGACTTGCCCTTGAGATTTCCCATGTTGCGCGCAGCCAGCAGGCCCATGTCGAGCAGGAAGAAGGCCAGCATGCCCTTGAACAGGTCGATGGAGAATGGTTTCATCGCTGTCTCTCCAGATACGCCACTCAGTATGCCGACCGCCATGGCACCGAGCAGCAGCAACTGCGCGCCGTCGGTCAGGGCCTCGTGCAGGACCTTGGCCATCGGCGCACGCTGCGTGGCGGCGTGCCCGGCTACGAGCGCCGCGCCGCCTGGGCCCACGTAGACCGGTCCGGCCGCACGGCGCCGCACCATGTTCGCCAGCAACACCGCCATCACGATGGCGGGCGACTCCATCAGCGCCATCGCAGCGGCCATATGGCCGCCAAATGCAAGACCACGGGTTTCCAGATACTGCACTGCGGTGATGAACGTGACTGCGCTGACCGAGCCGTAGGTGGCAGCAACGGCGGCCGCGTCAAACCCGCTCAGGAAACGGCGCAGCAGCAGGTAGCCCACGGCGGGAACGATCACAGCCAGCAGCACGGCGCATGCCAGACCGGTTGCGACCTCCGGCGTCAGGCCGGATCTGGCCAGTGCAAACCCCCCCTTGAGGCCGAGCGCCATCAACAGGTAGAGCGACAGGAAACGTGCGATCGGCGCCGGGATCTCCAGATTCGACCGGATGGCCCCGGCCAGCATGCCGAATACGAAAAACAGGATGGCCGGGTCTAGAAAACTTTGCAAGGCATTGGCTCTGTATACGCACGCATGCGATGTCCGTGATCCTGTGGCTCGCCCCGCGTCAGTCCGAGCCGCCGATGCCAAACAGGCTCAGCAGGCTGGTGAACAGGTTGAAGATGGAAACGAACAGCCCGACCGTCGCCAGCACGTAGTTGGTTTCGCCGCCGCTTACGATCCGGCTGGTCTCGAACAGGATCAATCCGGCCGAGAGCAGCGCCACCATGGCCGATACCGCCAGGCCGAGCGCGGGAATCTCCAGCAGCACGGCCGCCAAGCCGGCCAGCAATGCGATCACCATGCCGGCGAACAGGAAGCCGCCCATGAAGCTGAAGTCACGCCGCGTGACCAGGACCCAGGCCGACAGCGTCAGGAACGTGGCGCCGGTGGCGGCCAGCGCCAGGCTCACGATCTGTGCTCCGCCTGCCAGCGCCAGCGACTGCGACAGCATCGGGCCCAGGGTGTATCCCATGAAGCCGGTGAGAGCGAACACCGCCGGCAGCGCCCAGCCGCTGTTTTGCAGCTTGTAGACCGCGAACAGCAGGCCGAAGCAGCCAATCAGTGTCAGCACAATCCCGGGGGCCTTCGCGTTGAGCACTACGCTCGCCGTAGCGACCGCGGCGCTGAACAGCAGGGTCATTGCCAGCAGGGCATAGGTGTTGCGCAGCACGCGGTTCGTGTTGAGCAGTCCCGGTGCTGCTTGCGCATCAGTGATGGTCGGGTGGGCACTGGCCGACCTGCCGTGGATGGTCTGGGTGATGGGTTGCATGGTTTGCTTCTCCTGGTTCAACGATCGATGACGAGCAGATGCTGGCGCGGGCGTGGATGCTGGCGGCTGCGCCGCCAGATGCGCAGCAGCACGTGGCTGGCGCGTGCCAGCGCTGTCTCGAGTGCGGCACGCCAGTCGCTGGCCATTGCCGTGATCACCACCGTGCCGTGGCTGTTGGTCTTGAGCTCCACCTGGCAGCGCTTGTCAACGCCGCCGCGCGGTCCGTTGACATCAGACAGCTGGAGTCTGGCGCGCGGCACCAACCAGGTCAGACGGCGCATCACGAAGCGCAGTCGCTGCTCGGCAACTTCACGCAGCTGCGACCCGTCGGGGTCGCGCGATTCAAACAGCACTTGCATCACAGGTCTCCTGGGGTTGGACATGGCATGAGAATAAGGCGTCAGTAACTTCTGAAAAAGCAGACAATAACGAACTGTCATTTCGGTATTACCTCAATATGAGTGCGTCCTTCAACTATCGCCATCTGTACTATTTCTGGGTGGTGGCCAACGAGGGTGGCATGGCCCGCGGCGCTGCCCGGCTCGGCATGGCGGTGCAGACGGTGAGTGCCCAGGTACGCGAACTCGAACGCGCGCTCGGATTCGCGCTGCTCAAGCCGGCGGGGCGCGGCCTGGCGCTGACCGAAGCCGGGCTCGTGGCGCTGCGCCAGGCCGACCAGATCTTTCAGTTGGGCGAGCAGCTGCCTGCAGCGGTGCGTGATGCGGGCAGCGCGCCGTCGCTGCGCCTGTCCGTTGGCGTTTCGGACGGATTGCCCAAACTGGTGGTGTGGAGCCTGATGCAGCCAGTGATGCATGAGGCCCAGTTGCGCCTGCTATGCCATGTGGACGAGTTTGAACACCTGTTGGCCGACCTGGCGCTGCACCGGCTCGACGTGGTTCTGGCGGACCGGCCCGCGCCGACGAACCCGAACCTCAAGCTCTACAGCCATCCGCTGGGAAACTCGACCCTGGCCTGGTATGCGCCGCCATCATTGTGGGCTCAGGCGCGGCGCGATTTCCCGAACTCGCTGGCCCAGGTTCCGGTGCTGCTGCCCAGCACCCATGCCGCGGTGCGCTCCCGACTCGATCAGTGGTTCGAGCGCCGTGCAATTCGGCCGCGTGTGGTGGGGGAGTTCGAGGACAGCGCCTTGCTCAAGACCTTTGGCGCCAGTGGCATGGGCGTCTTTCCGGCGCCTGAGATGGTGCACGAGGACCTGATGGCCCGCTACCACGTGCGCCGGGTCGGGCCGATTGACGGGGTTGATGAGCACTTCTACGCGATCGGCACCGAAAAGAAGATCGTGCATCCGCTGGTCCAGCGACTGCTGCCGGGCCGAAGCTGATCGATGTACCGGTGCCCGCGGCGGCAACCCGCTAGCGGTGCCTCTTTTGAGCGCTGGTCGGCAATCTGGCGGCACACAGCAGCACCGCGAGTTGCTGCCCCGAGACCAATTCCACACCATGCTCTTGGGCAAAGCGGCGGGCGGTATCCGATACCTCTCCCAGGCTGATGTACATGCATTGCGCGGCGTTGCGCGCCACCCGGGCGCAGACCAGTTCACGCAAGGCTTCGACACCATGGTTCGCCGCTTTCCAGCGCTTGCTGCAGACCAGTGTGCCATGCCCGGCCTTGAGCAGCTGAAAGTCGGCCGCCTTGCCGCTCAGTCGGCTCACGGCATAGCCCTGGCTGCCAAAGGACTGCTCGATGGCGGTGGAGAACTCGGGCCAGGACATACCCTGGGCAAGTTCCAGAGCCCGGGCCAGCCGCGCCGGGCTCGGCGCTTGCCACTGACGCCAGGCGGCGATGCAGCCGATCACCAGGAACGGAAAGCCGCCCATCACACCGACGGCGCGGTATTCCTGCGGTAGCAGCGCCATCGACAGCAGGGCCACCAGCCCGACCAGGCCGAAACTGATCCACCACGGCGAGCGCAGCAGGATCGCGAACAGCGAGTTGGGTTTCATCTTCAGGTTCATGGGCGGGCTTCGGGACGGGGTGTTGCTGCGCCGGCGAAGTGTACGTGCTGCGGCCTGCCGGCATGGCTGCGGCAACACGGTGCCGCAGCACTGAAAAGCTGGCATGGGCTCTTGAATTGCGCCGGGGCACTGACCATACTGGACGGCTTGCATTGTCCGATTGGTTCCATGGAATCATGCCGTGGCGCGTGATGGAGGTTGCAGAAATGCGGTGGCTTGTCTCACTCTGGCTGCTTGTGGCCCTGGCACTGGGGGCGGCGCCGCGCACTGCTGCTGCGGCCGATTCCATCTATGACTTTGATATCGGCACGCCCTTTGGCACCGGCACGATGACGCTGACGATCACGCTGGTGATCGGTGGCAAGCAGGTCACCAAACCGGTGTTGATTCCCAATGGCGACATCAAGGCCTTCGTGCAACCGGTGCGGATGGCGGGCGAGACCCTGAAAGACTTTGCCCAGCGCATCCTCAATGCGATGGGCGAGGCCTCCAACGCCAAGGCCAAGGTGATCGCCGACGCCATCAATGCCAAGTTCAACGCCGAAATCAATGCCCTGCCGGCCGGTCAGCGCGCCGCTGCCAAGGCCGGCGCCGGCTTTACCACCTTGAAGCATCCCGGCCTGGTCGTGCGCGAGCCGGGCATGGCGCCCAGCCTGCCGATCAAGGGCCTGGAGGCGCCCTTTGGCCAGCTGATAGTGCCGGGCGTGTTGCAGACCAAGCAGCTCGATGCCAAGGGCAAACCCCGGCCGGCGGTGCAATGGGCCGGCGCGCCGTCATTGGGCGAGGGGGGCGACACTGGCAAGCCGCGCGACAAGGTGAAGGAGAAGCCGTCACCCGGGATGCGCGGCAGCCTGCATCCGCTGGATCCGGATGCACCCACGGTGGCCACGGGCTACGACCCGTTCGGTGTGGAGTCAGACGTGGAGTTGGGCATTGCGGGGGTGTTTGTGGCGCACTACCAGCCCAGTTTCGGCCAGGGTATCGAGGACATTCTGCAGATCCTTGCCGATTTGCTGGATCTGGGCGGATTGCCGGCCACCTATGATCCGATCGAGCATGAACTGTACCTCGACGCACCCGTGCCGGATGGCCAGGCACTGGCCTGGGGCAGCACCGATACCGGCCTGGCATTCCTGACGGAGATCGCCGGGCTGGAGGTACCGGAGCCGGCGTCGTTGGCCCTGTTGGGGCTCTGCCTGCTCGCTTTGGCAACCGTTGGTGGGCGCCCTCGCCAACACCTTTTTGCCTCCGGAGATGGGGAGTCAATGCGGCTGCAGACCGCATAAATAGAGCACGGAGCACAACTGTTTATGTGGCGCTCCGGCGCCCCAGCGCCACCAGTCCGGTGGACAGGGACGTGCCGCAGACGATCACCGCGGCGCACAGCAGCATCCAGGCGGTGACGCTTTCACCCAGCAGCAGCACGCCGTAGAACACGGCAAACACTGGCACCGCAAAGGTGACGGCCAGGGCTTTCGCCGGGCCTACTGACTCGATCAGCCGGAAGTACAGGATGTAGGCCAGTCCGGTACACAGCACTCCCACTGCCAGCAGCGCGCCCCAGGCGTGGGCACTGGGCATCTGTGCCGGCCACAAACACAGTGTGGGCAGCAGCAGGAAGATGCTGGCGCCCATCTGGCTGCCGGTGGCGGTCACCAGCGCTGGCAGGCCGCCCAGAAACTTCTTGGTCAGGCTGGCAGCGATGCCGTAGCACAGCGTGGCCAGCAGGCAGGCCAGCACCGCCCAGCCACTGGCGAATCCTGAGACTTTGCGGGACAGACCGCCGCTACGCTCGGCGAGCAAGCTCTGTCCCCAAACGATTGTCGGGTGTTGGATGCCTGCGTCGGGCCTGAAGCCAATCGTGTCCCAGGCCAGCATGGCCACGCCGGCAAAGCCGATTGCCAGGCCGGACAGCCGGCTGCGGTTGGGCCGGTCCTTCAGCCAGACCCATGCCACCAGCGCGCCGAACAGCGGCACTGTGGCATTGAGGATTGCCGACAGGCCGGTGCTGATGACCAGCAGCGAAAAGGCAAAGCAGACAAAGGGAATGCCGGAATTGAGCACGCCGATCAACATGGTCTTGCGCCAGTGCTGGCGCAGCGCGGCACCATGGCCGCGCAGCAGCAACAGCGGCAGCAGGAAAGCGGTGGCAATGGCCACCCGCACACCGGCTGTAGCCACGGCGCCGAATTCCACAACGCCGATGCGGGTGAACAGGAAGGAGGAGCCCCAGATCGCGGCCAGCAAGACGAAGTCGATGGCCCAGGCTTTGGCTTTGTTGGTCACGAGATTTCTTGCGGTGTGCCGCTGATTGCTGCGGCAGGTGTCACGTTGGCCGCAGCATACCCGTGGACAGGGCCGTGCCGGCGATGATCACGGCCGCACTGGCCAGCATCGCCAGGCTCACCGGTTCGCTCAGGAACAGCCAGCCCCAGAACATGGCGAACACCGGCATCAAAAAGGTGACGGCGATGGCACGGGTCGGGCCGATGTTGGCGATCAGCCGGAAGTACATGACAAAGCCCAGGGCCGTAGCGCCGATGCCCATGGCTAGCAGCGCGTTCCAGGCGGTCAGGCTCTTGTCGCCCGCCGGCCAGGCCAATACACCCGGTGCGGCCATCAGCAAGCCGCCGATCACCAGGCTGCCGATCACCACCGCCATCGAGGGCACAGCGCTGAGGTAGCGGCGCATGCAGTTGACCGTGAAGCCGTAGCAAAGGGCAGCGGCCAGGCAGGCGGCAATGGCCCAGTCGGCCTGGGGCGTGCGCACGCCGGCAGCGTCCAGGCTGAGCGCCAGCACGCCACAGAAGCCCAGCGCCAGGCCGGCCACCTGCCAGCGGGTGAGTACGGCACCCAGCCAGAGTGCGCCGATAGCGGCGGCGAACAACGGCGAGGTGGAGTTGAGGATCGCGATCAGGCCCGAGGTCAGGTGCTGCGCGGCATAGCAGAACAGCAGCGCCGGGAGCGCCATGTTGAACAGGCCGATGACCGCGATGGCGCGCCAGTGCTGGCGCAGGGCCTGGCGCAGCGCCGGCTGCCACAGCAGCAGCGGCGCCAGGCACAGCGCGCCAATGCTGATGCGCAGCCAGGCCAGGCTCCAGACGCCGAAGTCGGTCACGGACAGGCGGATCAGCAGGAACACGCTGCCCCACATGGCGGCCAACGCCAGCAATTCCAGACTGTCCTGGGTGCGAGGCGGTGCATTGGCGTTCGCTCCTTGGGGCGGCCCGGCAGCACCCGCGCCCTGGCGTGCTTCGGCAGCGCTCACAGCGCCCCTTCCAGCTTCAGCAGCGCCGTCTTGCGCTCCAGCCCTCCGGCATACCCGGTGAGGCTGCCGTCGGCGCCGATGATGCGGTGGCAGGGCACGATGATGCTGATGGTGTTGTGGCCCACGGCGCCGCCGATGGCCCGCGCGGCACCCGGCTTGCCCACCTGAGCGCCCAGCGCGGCATAGGTGCTGGTGGCGCCGGCGGTGATGCCCAGCAGCGACTTCCAGACCGACTGCTGGAACGCTGTGCCATGGCCCAGGTCCAGCGGGATGTCGAAGGCCCGGCGCTTGGCGGCGAAGTATTCCTTGAGCTGCTGGACGGCTCGCCGCAGCAGCGGTGCGCGGCCGTCATGGGCCCAGGCTTTGGGGCCGTCCATGGCTGCTGGCAGGTAGCGCTGGTTCGTGAACCAGGCGCCTACCAGGCCGCGGCTGCTGGCGGCCAGGCACATTTCGCCCAGCGGGCTCTCATAACGGGTCTGTACCAGGGTGGGGTCGAATTGCATGATGTTGGTCCTTGTTTTCACTCTAGAAACAGGCTGCAAGCCTTTATTCATCAGCACGGATAGCTACTGTTTTTGTAGCGGTCAGGCTTCGCTTCGGTTTCGCCGCCGGCTCCGGCAGCGTGCTCCAGGCGCGGATCACGGCATAGCTGCGCCAGGGCCGCCAGGCCTGCGATAGTGCTTCCGCTTCGCGTGCCGCCTGCTTGTGGCCCAGCAGCCCAACAGCCTTGTGCAGCGCCACGTCACCAGCGACAAAGGCGTCGGGCCAGCGCAGCACCCGCATCGCGATGTACTGGGCCGTCCAATCACCGATGCCCGGCAGTTCCTTCAGCGCCGCGATCGTGGCCGGTACGTCGGCGCCGGCATGCAGCATCAGCCGGCGCTCGGCCACGGCCCGGGCAATTGCTTGAATAGCTGCCTGGCGCTGGCGCACGATGCCCAGTTGACCCAGTGACTCGCCGCTGGCCTGGGCCAGCACACTTGGCGCCGGGAACAGGTGCGTGAGCTGCGGCCAGGGCGTGCTGATCGGCTCGCCAAAGCGCTGCACCATGCGCTGCGCCAGCGTGCGGGCAGCAGCCACGGTGATTTGCTGGCCCAGCACAGCCCGCACCGCCAGCTCGTAGCCGTCCAGGGCGCCGGGTACGCGCAGGCCTTGCGCATTGGGGAAGCTCAGGCCCAGCACCTGGTGGATCGCTTGCGGTTCGGCGTCCAGGTCGAACATGGCGCGCACGCGCCGGATCACCAGTGGCAGCACGTCGCGCAGCGAGTCGCTGACCTGCAGGCTCAGCTGTGGCTTGTCCTGGTCAAAGTGCGCCAGCAGCCAGCCGCGGTGCACCTGGCCAGTGGTCTCGATCCGCACCGTCTTGCCCAGGCTTGGGGCTGCGCCATCCAGCGTTGTGAATTCGCTGCCGTCCAGCATGCGCTTGTCGAAGAACTGCAGCATGGCTGCCACGTCATACGGCGGGCGATAGCCCAGGCGCACCTGCGGCCCCGAGGCCCCGGCACGGCTGCCGGCACGCCGCAACTGGGTCGGGTTCAGCTTGTAGTGCGCCAGAAACGCGGCATTGAAGCGGCGCACGCTGTTGTAGCCGCTGTGCAGCGCGATCTGGGTCACGCCCAGGTTGGTGTCGGTCAGCAGTTGCTTGGCTGTCAGTAGTCGGCGCGTCTGCAGGTACTGCAGCGGTGAGACGCCGAACTGGGCCTCGAAGATGCGGCGCACGTGGCGGTCGCTGATGCCCAGGCGCTCGGCCAGGCGCTCCACCGAGGCCGGCGCGTCACCCCAGGCTTCGGGCTCGTCCAACAGCCGGGCCGCTTGCTGCGCCAGGATGCTGGAGGCGTCCTGGATCGACCAGTTCTGGGTCTGCGGCGCCAGCTCCGGGCGACAGCGCAGGCAGGGGCGAAAGCCCGCATGCTCGGCCTGGGCAGCCAGCGTGAAGAAGCGGCAGTTCTCGCGCTTGGGCAAGCGCACCTTGCACACCGGGCGGCAGTAGATGCCGGTGGAGGTGACACCGGTGAAGAAGCGGCCGTCAAAGCGCGCATCATGGGTCTTCATGGCCTGGTAGCGGGCGTCGTCCTGCAGGGCGTCAAGGGGGCTGTTCATGGCGTTGATGGTAGCGCCGTGCCGGCCCCGGACCAGCCGTTTTCGGACATGCCCATTGCGGGGGGCGGGCCTACAATCCGGCGCACCCGTTTGCGCGCTGCGCAGCCTCCTCCTCCACCAGCCCGAAGGACATCACCCGTGCAACTGACCGCATCCATCTTCAAGGCCTATGACATCCGAGGCGTGGTGCCGACCACCATTGACGAGGGCGTAGCACGCGCCCTGGGCCGGGCCTTTGGTAGCGCCGCCAGCGCCGCCGGTGAGAGCAGTGTCGCCGTCGGCCGTGATGGCCGACTCAGCGGACCCTCGCTCAGCGCTGCCCTGGTGCAAGGCCTGGTGGATGCCGGCATTGACGTGATCGACATTGGACTGGCGACCACGCCAATGCTGTACTTTGCCGCCAGTACCTTGTGCAACAGCGGCATCCAGGTCACCGGCAGCCACAACCCCAAGGACTACAACGGTTTCAAGATGGTGCTCGGTGGCCGGGCCATTTTTGGCGAGGAGATCCAGGGCCTGCGCCGCACCATGGAATCCGAAAGCTGGGTGCTGCAGCCCGGTGGCCGGGTTCGCAACATCAACCTGTTTGCCGCCTACCGGGACCGCATCGTCGGCGACATCAAGCTCTCGCGGCCGATGAAGATCGTCGTTGATTCCGGCAATGGCATTGCCGGTGCCTCGGCCCCGGCGGTCCTGCGCGCCATCGGCTGCGAAGTGATCGAACTCTTCAGCGAAGTCGATGGCAATTTCCCGAACCACCACCCGGACCCAAGCAAGCCGGAGAATCTGCGCGACCTGATGGCGGCGCTGAAGGACAGCGATGCCGAGCTGGGCCTGGCCTTTGACGGCGACGGCGACCGGCTGGGCATCGTCACCAAGGGTGGCAACAACATCTTCCCGGACCGCCAGATCATGCTGTTTGCCCGTGATGTGCTGTCGCGCGTGCCCGGCGGCACCATTTTGTTTGACGTGAAGTGCACGCAGCAACTGGCGCCGGCCATTGTTGCCGCCGGTGGCAAGCCGCTGATGTTCAAGACCGGGCATTCGCTGATCAAGGCCAAGATGCGCGAGATCGAGGCTGCCGGGCAACAGGCGCCACTGGGTGGCGAGATGAGTGGCCACATCTTCTTCAAGGAGCGCTGGTACGGCTTTGACGACGGCACCTATGCCGGTTGCCGGCTGCTGGAGATCCTGAGCCGGTCGCCGGATGGCAACGCCGTGCTCGACGCCCTGCCCACCAGCTGCTCCACGCCCGAGCTGAATGTGAAGTGCGCTGAAGGCGAGCCGCCGCGGGTGGTGGAGCAGCTGATTGCGACGGCCAGCTTCCCGGCGCCGGCCCAGGTGAGCACCATCGACGGGCTGCGGGTCGACTGGCCGGATGGCTTTGGCCTGATCCGCGCCTCCAACACAACGCCGGTGCTGGTGCTGCGCTTCGAGGGACAGAACGAGGCCGCGCTGCACCGCATCGAGGCCGCCATGCTGGCGCTGTTGCGCCGGACCAAACCGGATGCCACGCTGGGCGAGGCCGCGCATTGACCTTGCGGGTCCTGCTCGTCAAGCTGTCTTCGCTGGGCGACGTGGTGCATACGCTGCCGGTGCTGCACGACATCCGTACAGCGCTGCCCGGGACCGAGGTGGACTGGGTGGTGGAGCGTGGCTTTGCGCCGCTGGTGCAGCGCGGTGTCGGCATCGGCCGGGTGATTGACTGCGAGTTGCGGCGCTGGCGCAAGAACCCCTTGAGCAGCAGCACGCGGCGCGAGTGGCGCGCCTTTGTGCGCGAGCTGCGCGCCATCCCCTATGACGCGGTGATCGACCTGCACGGCCTGAGCAAGTCAGCCCTGGTGTCCAGGCTGGCCCGCCTGAGCGCGGGCGGCCAGCGCTACGCGATGGCAAACCGCACCGACGGTTCCGGCTACGAAGTCCCCACACGCTGGGTGGCCGATGTGGCTGTGCCGATGCCAGCCCATGTGCATGCGGTGCAGCGGGGCCGGTTGCTGGCCGCGGCGGCCCTGGGCTACAGCCTGCCGCAGCTGCGCTGGGGTCTGCAGGCCTGGCCCAGCAGCGCCCCGGCCTTTGGCCCCGACACCCGACCGTGCGTGGCCCTGGTGCATGGCACCTCGCGCGCTGACAAGCAGTGGCCCGATACACACTGGCTGGAGCTGGGCCAGCGGCTCAACGCCAGCGGAGCGCGCGTGGCCCTGCCACACGGCAGCGATGCCGAGCAGCAGCGCAGTGAGCGACTGGCCGCAACATTGAATGCGGCCGAGCCCGGCAATGCACTGGTCTGGAGCCGACTATCGCTCGATGCGCTGACCGACGCCCTGGCGGCGTGCGCCGGCGTGGTGGGTGTGGACAGCGGCCTGAGCCACATCGCCGTGGCGCTGGACCTGCCGCACGTGCAGATCTACAACTTTGATACCGCCTGGCGCACCGGGCCGCAGTTGCAGTCCGTGCCGGCAGCGGGCCAGGCTGATGACTTGCCAGCGCAAGGCGCGCAGGTGAGTGTCTACGCCCAGCCGGCGCCGTCGGTGGATGTGGTCTGGCAAGCCTGGTGCGTGGTGGCGGGGAAGCGGCCATGATCCGCGCCTTCTATTCGTTCCTGCTGTGGCTGGCGCAGCCGCTGCTGCGGCGCAAGCTGGCACACCGTGCCGACCATGAAGCGGGCTACCGCATCCATGTGGACGAGCGCTTCGGCCGCTACACCATGGAAGCGGTGCCGGCCGGCGCCGGCCTGGTCTGGGTGCATGCAGTGTCGCTGGGCGAGACCCGGGCCGCAGCGCTGCTGATCACCGCACTGCGTGAACGCCTGCCCGGCATGCGTTTGCTGCTGACGCATGGCACCGCCACCGGCCGCTCCGAAGGCAAGACCCTGCTGCAAAGGGGCGACATCCAGGTCTGGCAGCCCTGGGATACCAAGGGCACGGTGAAGCGCTTTCTGGCGCATTTCCGGCCACGCATCGGCATCCTGATGGAGACCGAGGTCTGGCCGAATCTGGCCCATGCCTGCAAGGCCGCCGGCGTGCCACTGGTGCTGGCCAATGCGCGCCTTAGTGAAAAGTCGTTGCAGCAGGCGCAGCGGCTGCGCTGGCTGTCGAAGCCGGCCTATGCCTCGCTGGCCGCAGTCTGGGCCCAGACCGAAGCCGATGCGCAGCGCCTCATGCAGCTGGGCACCACGGTGACCGCGGTGGTGGGCAACCTCAAGTTTGACGCTACGCCGGATACCGACAAATGGCAGGCAGGCCAGGCCTGGCGTGCGGCCCTGGGTGGCCGCCCGGTCGTGCTGCTGGCCAGTTCGCGCGCCGGCGAAGAGCAGGCGTTGCTTCGTATTTTGCAGGCAAAAATGGCTGAAAACCGCATGGATAAATCACGGAGCGCTCCTGAATCCATAGTTGATCGGGTTCGCTGGCTGATCGTGCCACGGCATCCGCAGCGCTTTGATGAGGTTGCCACACTGATCGCCCAGCACGGCTTTGGGCTGTCGCGGCGCAGCCAGTGGCCGCAGGGGCCGGCCAGTGCACCGCAGCCCCGGCGCACGGCCGCCGCTGGTGCCAGTACCAACGACGCCGGCCTGAGCAGCGTGGAGCGCAGCATGGCGCTGGTGCATGAGCCCGCAGCGCCAGACAGCTCACTCTGGCTGGGTGACTCGATGGGTGAGATGGCGCAGTACTACGGCCTGGCCGATGTCGCACTGCTGGGCGGCAGCTTCGAGCCCTTTGGCGGTCAGAACCTGATCGAGGCCGCGGCCTGCGCCTGCCCGGTGGTGATGGGTCCGCACACCTACAACTTTGCCGAGGCTGCCGAGTTGGCCCAGGCAGCCGGCGCGGCCTTTCGCGCCACCTCGCTCGACAAGGCGGTGCGCCTGGCCGTGGACCTGGCCTGCGATGCCGCGCGCCTGCAGACCGCCCGCGAAGCCGCCAGCGGTTTCGCCGCGGCCCACCGCGGCGCCACGGAAAAGACGGCCAAGGCGATTGCGGAGTTGCTGTTTTTGAGCCCTTGAGCGGGTAGCGCGGCAGCCATCGTGCTGGCCGCCCACTGATTGGCGGTTTGCGGCGCCAGCCATGCGCTTCAGGGTACGCCGTTCGCCAGCTGTAGCGCCAGCGCGTTGTGTCGTTCCACCAGCGGCTCCAGCTCCAACGTGGTCAGCCGCCCCTCGCGCACCACCACCCGGCCGTTGACCACTGTGTAGGCCGCCGGGGCGCTGGCGCACAGCAGCAGGCTGGCCACGGGGTCATGTACGGCGCCACCGGCGAAGCCCAGGCTGCGCAGGTCAAACAGCGCCAGGTCGGCGCACAGGCCCGGTGCCAGCTGGCCAATGTCGCTGCGGCCCAGCACCTCGGCACCGCCGCGGGTTGCAATACGCAGCACGTCGCGGGAACTCATCTCGGCCGGACCTGCATCGCAGCCGTACTCCAGGCTGCCGTCGGCGCGCTGGCGTGGCGGCTGCAGCGCCCGGCCCACGCGCGCCAGCAGCAACGCCTGGCGGGCTTCGGCCAGCATCTGGCCGGCGTCGTTGCTGGCGCTGCCATCAACCCCCAGGCCCACCGGCACGCCGGCATCGAGCATCCGGCGCACCGGCGCGATGCCGCTGGCCAGGCGCATGTTGCTGCAGGGGCAGTGGGCCACGCCGGTGCGGCTGGCGGCAAACAGCGCGATGCCGGCGGGGTCGAGCTTGACGCAGTGGGCGTGCCAGACGTCGCGGCCGAGCCAGCCCAGGTCTTGCGCGTATTGGGCCGGCGTACCGTTGAATTTCTCGCGTGAGTAGGCCAGGTCGTGGTCGTTCTCCGCCAGGTGCGTATGCAAGCGCACGCCATGGGCCCGGGCCAATGCGGCGGACTCGCGCATCAGATCCCGGCTCACTGAGAACGGTGAGCACGGCGCCACGGCGATGGTGAGCATGGAGCCATGGCCGGCGTCGTGCCAGCGCTCGATCACGCGCTGGGTGTCGCGCAGGATCGCGTCTTCACCCTCGACCAAGGTGTCTGGTGGCAAGCCGCCTTGCGACTGGCCCACGCTCATGCTGCCGCGGCTGGCGACAAAGCGCATGCCGATGGCCTGTGCCGCCTCGATGCTGTCGTCCAGCCGCACGCCATTCGGGTACAGGTAGAGGTGGTCGCTGCTGGTGGTGCAGCCGGACAGCAGCAGTTCCGCCATGGCCACCTGGGTCGAGACGTGCACCATCTCCGGCGTCAGCCCGGCCCATACCGGGTACAGGCCGCGCAGCCAGCCGAACAGCTCGGCGTTCTGGGTTGCCGGCAGCGCGCGCGTAAGGCTCTGGAACATGTGGTGGTGGGTGTTCACCAGACCCGGCAGCACCACATGGCCGCGGGCTTCGATCGTTTCGTCGGCCCGCTGCTGCAACTCGCCCGCAGGGCCGATGGCTTCAATCAGGTTGCCGCGAACGAATACGGAGGCATCGCGCAGCTCGGTGCCAGCGTCATCCATGGTGGCGACGCAGGTGGCGTTGCGGATCAGCAGGGTGGGGAGGGCGTCCGGTGGTCGGCTGGGCATGTTCCAAGACCCGTGCATTGCGGTTATGAATCTGTCGACCAAGCTTACATCTGTTTGTATGCTGCAACCGCACAATGCATGCAAGCATTTGATTTTGTGCATCTTTTGCATGGCGGCGCGGTTTGTGCTTTCGTTCGCGTACGTACCACATCCTGGGAGAAGCACCATGCGCACATTTCGTTCCGTCAAGACCATCGCCTCGGCCTGTCTGCTGGCAGCATGCTGGACCCTGGGCTCCCCGGTGCAGGCGGGCTTGGCCCTTACACCGGCGGGTACTTCACTGGGCTTCAGTCTCAGCCCCTTTGTCGGCCCCTATGCGCTGGGCAATTACGGACCGCTGTCGCAGGCCATACTGCCCAGTGGCAATGTGGTCACGGGCAGCGTTGGGGATACCAAGATTTATGTGTTCAAGGATGTGGACGGACAGTCCCTCGGTGACGCCATCAGTGCGACTCCCTATGCCTGCGAGACCGGCAACTGCAACTACGCTATGGCGACGGCCGGCGGACAGGCCTATGGCGCGCAATTGTTTGGCGGTGTCTTTTACAAGTTTGCGAATGACGGCTCACGCACTCCCATTGGCGGCGCTACCGGTACCGACCTGCGCGGCTACCTGGGCATGTGGAACAACCCTGTCAACGGCAACCTGATCGCCTCGACCTACAGCGGGCTCGTGGAAATCAACCCGGTGACGGGTAGCTACCGGGTCATCAACGCTGGCGTGTTTCCGGATGGCATCACAGTGTCTCCGGATGGCACCACGATCTATGCCGAAGTCGGCGGCACCATCCAGTCCTACAACCTCACGACCGGCGCATTTATCCATACCTATTTCGTCGGCCATGCGCCTGACGGCACCGGCGTCATCACC
>JANMKM010000487.1:0-14713 GCA_031372035.1 Rhodoferax sp.
CTTTGCAGCGTGCCATCAACCAGCGTCCCGCCCGACTCCACAGTACAGCCGCCACGGCTGACCGATGGATCGGCACGCACGGTCAGCGAAAGGTGGGCAAACTCTCCGTGCAAGGTCGAGCCGATCAAGTCCGCATCCACAGGATGCAGCCGGACCACGGCAGACTTGGTATCCGCTGCCAACATACCGAGCGCCTCCCTTAGCACCCCCTCCAGAGCATTCGGACTGATCGACAGTTCATGCCGCAGCACATGGCGCGCCAACTCGCATGCAAGCGTCAGGAGTCCCCGTGCAATCGCCTGCTGCGAAGCGTCGATCTGGGTCCGGGCTGCCTCAAACAGGCGGGCAAAGTCGCGTGCGCCTTCCAGTTGCTGGTTCTGGACGAAGGCTGCCATTTGCTCCTGCAGTTCCAGTGCCGCCTGGTCGCGGCCCTGCGAAAACCCTTGCGCATAGCCTTGCTGGCGGAGGACTTCGTGGGCGGCCTGCTCCAAAGCTTCGTCCTGTGCCTTTGAACGCGCGGCCAGGAAAATGGCCGCAGTGTCCACGTCCCCGAAGCGCCATTCGGAGACGGCGTCAATTTCTTCACCGGGAATGAAACGCGTGTAGTTGCGCATTTTCAGACCATCGCATCATCGGCGCCACCACCACCGATCACGATGGTGCCTTCATCGGCCAACCGGCGGATCGTCTTCAGGATTTCCTTCTGCTGCGCCTCGACCTCGGAAAGACGCATCGGCCCGCGAGACTCGAGATCCTCGCGCAGCGTCTCCGCGGCTCGCGATGACATGTTCGCCAGAAACTTCTCCTTGAGCTCTGGCTGCGCGCCCTTGAGCGCAACGATCAACACGTCAGTCGACACTTCCTTCAGGACCAGCTGGATCGCCTTGTCATCGAGCTTGAGCACATCGTCGAACACAAACATCTTGTCCATGATCTTCTGCGCCAGATCGGGGTCGTGGTTGCGAATGGACTCGATCACTGCCCCCTCAATGGCCGCACCCATCAGGTTGATCATTTCGGCCGCCGTCTTGACGCCACCCAGCGATGACTTGCGAATCTTGTCGCCGCCCGCCAGCACCTTGAACAAGACCTCATTCAAGTCCTTCAATGCAGTTGGCTGGATGCCCTCCATGGTCGCAATACGGAGCATCACCTCACCACGCTGGCGTTCCGACAAGTGCTTGAGCACATCGGCCGCCTGGTCGTAGTCCAGATGTACCAGGATAGCCGCAACAATTTGCGGATGCTCATTGCGCAGCAGTTCCGCAACCGACAGCGGGTCCATCCACTTCAGGCTCTCGATGCCCGAAACGTCACCACCTTGCAGGATACGGTCAATCAGCAATGCCGCCTTGTCGTCACCCAGAGCCCGTTTCAGCACCGCGCGGACGTAGTCGCCGGTGTCGGACACCAGCAGGCTCTGTGCCGCCGCCACACCGGTGAACTTGTCCACGACCTCATCCACGCGTTCGCGCGTGATCGCCTTGGTTTTGGCAATCGCCTCACCCAGCTTCTGCACTTCCTTGGGCGACAGATGCTTGAAGACTTCAGACGCCTCTTCCTCCCCCAGCGACATCATCAATATCGCAGCGTCTTCGAGGCCGGGGTCCTGGGACATGGTAGGTACTCGGCCACCGATCAGGCGGCCGATTCTCCGCTCATCCAGGTTTTCACGATGTTGGCCACAGCAGCCGGGTTGTCACGCGTCAGCTTGCGCGCGTCCTCCAGCCGCTGTTGCTCCGTCGTCATGGGTGCAAGCTCTCCGCTGACCGGCGCCATCAACCGCGGACGCTCCGGCTCATCGGCAATGACCGCATCCACCTGGCTCGAAGCAACCAGGCTTTGCGGCTGGCCAATGGCCTTGATCGCCGGCCGCACCAGCCCGATCAGCACCAGGGCGGCGAACAGCAGAGTGCCCAGCGGCCAGGCGAAACTGCTCAGCAGGTCCTGGATCTGTGGCTGCTTCCACAGCGGCAACTCCGTCAAGGTCGTCTTCTCCATGGCAAACGGGGCGTTCATCAGATTGACTGAGTCACCCCGGTCCTTGTTGAACCCAATGGTTTCCCTGACCAATGCTGTCATTCTGTCAATCTGCTGCTCCGTCAGCGGCGTCGACGTGACTTTGCCCTTGTCATCGGTGCTGACTTGATTGTTCACCACAACGGCGGCGCTCAAGCGGCGGACCACGCCGGTGCCGCCGCGCACCACGCGCACCGTCTTGTCCACTTCATAGTTGACGATGGACTCGCGCTTGGACCCGTTTGCAGATCCGCCGGCCGCCGTCAGCGGCTGGCTGGCGCCGTTGATCGGCGCGCTGGCTGCCGCCGGCGGCTGATTGCTCGTCGCCCCGGGAATCCCGGTTGCCGCAGGTGCATTGCCCGCGCCATTGGTGCTCTCAATGGTCTGCTGACTGCGAATGGCCGAGGCTTCAGGCGCCTGGTTGGGCTTGTGCGATTCGGACGTCGATTCGGTCTGGGAAAAGTCAACCTCCGCCGACACCTGGGCCTTGACATTCTGGCGCCCGACCACCGGCTCCAGGATCTCCAGTATTCGCCGGCTGTACATCTGTTCCATCTGCTGCACATATTGCAGTTGCTGCGCATCGGCGCCTCCCAGCCCGCCCGCGCTATCCGGAGGCGTTGACAGCAACTTGCCGGTGTCATCGAGCACGCTCACTGCCGAGGGGCTGAGTTCGGGCACGCTGGAGGCTACCAGATGAATAATCCCCGACAACTGGGCGCGATCCAGGCTGCGCGCGGGATACAGGCTGACCAGCACGGAAGCCGAAGGCTTTTGCTGCTCGCGGAAGAATCCATTCTGGTTCGGCAATGCCAGGTGCACGCGCGCACTTTGCACCGACGACAACGCCTGGATCGAACGGGTCAACTCCCCTTCGAGGCCGCGCTGGAACGTCAAGCGCTCCTGAAACTGCGTCATGCCGAACCGGTTGGACTCCATGGTCTCAAAGCCAGCTACCGAACCCTTGGGCAAACCCTGTGAAGCCAGGCGCAGGCGTGCATCGTGCACGCGGTCTGCCGGCACCAGAATGGCACCGCCACCGTCTGCATGCTTGTAGGGTATGTTCATCTGCGACAACTGGGCAATGATCGCACCACCATCCTTGTCGGCCAGATTGGCGTACAGCACGCGCCATTCAGCTTGCCGGCCCATCACCAACCCGATGATGCCAATGGCCAGGAACAACACCAACCCCATGACCAGACGCATGCGCTGGCCCGGCTCCAGCATGGCCGCGCGCTGCATCAGGGTCGGATTGGCGGTGAGGGTGGCAGCTGCAGGCATTGGCAAGTCCGGTGCATTGTGGTGCGTGATCGCAACAGCAATGCCGCGATTATTCGGACTCTCCATCACAACATTGACCTGAAAAGCCGGTCAAACACCGGCCAATTCAGGGCAGCATCACAACCCGGGCGGCGCTAGCATCAGCCTACCCCCGAATCAACAGGAAGCACGGCTATGGACCTGCGACTATCCGCCACCGCAGCACCCGCGTCGCTGCGCCCATTGGCCCTGCCGCGCAGCGCCTCGACCCAGGCTGCAACGGCTGCGGACGGCGGCTTCACGGGCGCCCTGAAGAGCGCCCTGCACGCTGTCAGCACGGCCCAGAACGATGCCACACGGCTGCAACAGGAAGTCCAGATGGAAAACCCGGCTGTCAGCCTGGAGCAGACAATGGTCGCGATCCAGAAAGCGCAAATCGGATTCCAGGCCACACTGCATGTGCGCAACCGCATGGTGCAGGCCTACACCGACATCATGAACATGCAGGTCTAAGCCCACCTGACAGTCTCAGTGCAGCAGCAACGGACGTTGGTCGACACTGGCCTCGAAATGTGACAACCACGGCTCAGCAAGATCCCTGATCCTGGCATCATTCTGTAGGATCCGCTGCATAATCTGGGCTTTTTCCCGCCGCAGGTCATCCGACAGCTGTGCATTCTGGGCGTGATAGCGCAGCTGCTCGATCAGCACGGCGCATGCCCCCTCATTGCGCACCACCTCGGCCCAGTCCTGCGCGCGGGCTGCATCCAGCATCCGGGCACTGCTGCTTTCGATGGCCTTGTAGTAGTCGATCAGCACTTGTGACATGGTCAATTGCTCGCTGACGCTGCGTGCTCGCCCTGGATCTGGCCCCAGGCGTGGGCAATGGGCTCGATCAACCCAACCACTTCCTGCAGCTTGCGATCATCATTGCGCAGGTTGCCAATAGTCAAACAGCGCACGCAGTAGGTGTAGACGCCGCGCAGATTGGCAGCCACTTCGCCACCATCAGCATCGTTGAGACCGGCCTTGAGACCCTCTTCCAGGATGCGCACGGCCTTGGTGATTTCCAGTCCCTTGGTGGCAATGTCGCCACGCGCAAGGGCAGCGCGGGCGCTGCCAAGTGCATGCAGCAGCGCATCGAACAAAAGCACCACCAGGCGATGCGGATCGGCGGCATCGACGCTGGTCTCAATATTCACGCGTTTGTACGTGGACGCAGCACGGGTGCTGACGGGAGTGAACATCTTGGATTCCATTTGACTTGGTACTGTAGTTATCGACACCTTGTGCGCAAAATCAAACTGCAAAAAGACGGCTGGAACAGGCGCTTTTCTATCACCCCCATTGCGCTATGGATTGCATGGCGACCCATGCTTTTATTTTCGAGCCTTCTCAACCAATCAGCCCGTACTCTTGTTCCACAGCGTGACCTGTTGGGTGACAAAAGCATTGAGCGAATTCAGGCTACCCATCTGCGCGTCCAGCGCGCTGTACTGCTTGCGCAAGCGCGCCTCTACCAGCGCCACATGGGCGTTGACCTTGTCCTGTTCCCGGTTGTTGCGGGTCGCAGCGGCCTGCAACGCGCCCGACTTGCTCGTTACCAAGCCTTCGCTGGCCAGCAAGTCCTTGGTGAACGCCTTGACCTTCAGGCCGAAGCCATTGGTCAACGGATCGCCATTGTTGGAAGCAAACAGCTTCTTCAGGTTGGCCAGGTCCTGAAGGGATGCACTGGACTTGGTTGCATCCACGGCCAGGCCCCCGCCCAGTTGCGGGCTGATACCCACGTCGGCAAGCCGTGGGTATTTCGAGCCGCTGCTCGACGAACTGATCAAGCCTCGCAGGGCATTTTGCAAACCCACTGCAGTGGAGTCCCCCTGCAGAATGCCTGCGGTCTTGGTGGCAGAGTCGTACTTGGTGGCATCAGCCAAAGTGGTGTTCAAAGCGTTGTAGGCTGCCACGAAGTCGCTGATGTTCTTGCTCACTGCAGCCAGGTCCGGCGACAACACGATGCCCACGGGTGCCGTCGTCACTTGAGTCAGCTGCAATTTCAGTCCCGGCACTGCATCCGCGAGGGTGTTGTCAGCGGAGCTGACAGAGACGCCATTGATCTTTGCCGCCGTGTTCTGCGCCTGCTGGTAGTCATTGGCGGCCATGCCGTAGCTGGCCTTGGGCAAGGTCGATGGCAATACCGGCGGGGAGGCCGCACCCAGGTCAAAGGACAGGCGCGAGAGCCCCAGGTCGTCGGTGTCGGTGCCAGCGCTATCGCCGCTGACCGTGATTCTGAATCCGCTGGCCTCGCCCGTGTCCTTGGATCGCACCAGCAACCGCTCGCCCGAGGCATCGCGCAACACGGTGGCGGTGACGCCAGCAGACGCATCGTTGATCTTCTGGGCAATGGCGGTCAGGGTGTCTTCACCCGAGCCTATTGCCACACTGACGCTACCTGTTGGCACCAGCGGAAAAGTCGGCGGCATCGCGCCAAAGTTCCATGTGCCCAGATCGATGGTGAGGGTGCCCGTGCCCATGCTGGTTCCGACCGGCACTGCGCTTGAAGCAGCGGTCTGCGCTTTGGCCAGTTGCGACACTTCCACGCTGAAGGAACTGGGCGCGGCGATACCGGTGATCGTGCCGGTCACCGCTGCGGAGTTGGTGGAAGCTACCGATATGCCATTCCAGGAACTGTCCAGGGTCAGTTTGAATGCCGCATCGGACAACGCCGACACCTGCGACTTGATGGTCCCGACGGTGGAAAGCTTTGACTGTATTTCCGCCGCCTTGCCTTGCAACAAGGTAAGAGGTCGCTTCTCCAGCGCGGTCAGCTGCGTGATGATGTTTTCGACATTGAGGCCACTGCCAATGCCGGTAGACGAAATCGCCATGTTTCCTCCTGCCACGCTAGGCCCCAAACGCCAAATGGCGGCGACGGAACAATCCGTCACCGCCCGGCACTTGCTGCCTGGGTTACCGCAGTCTAGCCAGACCGCAGTGGACCGTTACCCGAAAAAGCCTACCTTAACAGGGCCAATACGCCTTGCGGCAACTGGTTCGCCTGGGCCACCATCGCAGTGCCGGCCTGTTGCAGGATCTGGGTACGCGACAGGTTTGCCGTTTCCTTGGCGAAGTCCGCATCCACAATCCGGCCACGCGACGCCGAGATATTCTCTACTTGGATCTCGATGTTGCCCACTGCACTCTCAAACCGGCTTTGCAAGGCACCCAGATCAGCACGGGCCGAATTGACCTGGTTGATGGCGGCATCGATCTTCTTCAGGGCGACCCAGGCATTGCGCTGGGTATCAATGGTCAGCGTATCAATACCGAGGGCATCGGTCGTCGTGTTGGTGGCATTGATGGTCGAGGCCAGGGCGCCAGCCGCGATGCCGGTGGTAGCCGTGGTGAAGCCGATCGTCGTCACCACAGTGGCATCACCCGCAGAGTCCAGCTTGGATGACATCAGGTCGATGCGGTATGTACCGGTGTCGTTCTGGCTCAGGAAGGCGGTGACGCCGGTGTCTGCAGACTTGCGGTTGATCGCCCCAACGATCTGGCCCATGCGCTCGGTACCTGAACTGGCCGCGCCAATTTCGCCCAGCGTGATGTTGGATCCACCCGTGATCGAGATCTGCAGCGTTGTCGGGTTGGTAATTGCCGCCAGAGTACTGACGGAACTGGCATTCACGGCACTGTTGGACTGGTCAAAGGAATAGGCGACGTCAGACAGACCGCTCGCGCTGGAGTTGGTCAAGGCACCCACCGTGATGTTGTCACCGGCATTGGCCCCCACCTGGAACACGGCGCCAGCAAATGAACCGTCAAGAATCTTCTGGTTGTTGAAGCCGGTCTGCTTGGCGACACGGTCGATTTCGTCAGTCAGCTGGTGGACTTCAGACTGCAAGGCGGTGCGGTCGGCTTTGCTGTTGGTGGAGTTGCCCGCCTGCACAGCCAGTTCACGCATGCGCTGCAACATGTCGCCCACCTTGCTCAGAGCGCCTTCTGCCGTTTGCGCCAGGGAAATACCGTCGTTGGAGTTGCGCGCACCGACCGACAGGCCCTTGGATTGGCTGAGGAACCGCTCCGCAATTGCCAGGCCCGCAGCGTCATCCTTGGCGCTGTTAACCCGCAGCCCGGAGGACAGCCTTTGCATGGAGGTGGCCAACGAACTGGCCGACATACCCAGGTTGCGCTGCGCATTGAGCGAGTTGATATTGGTATTGATGGTTGTGGCCATTAAATAGCTCCTAAGAATGAGTGAGTCAGAAGGCGAACCCCCAAAAAGGTCCGTTGGGTAGGTTTTCGGGCGGTGGCAGGAAAACTTTAGGGTTTCCTCGCGTTTTGGGGCGGCCCGGGCTCGCTCATTCAGGGAAATGACCCAATTTCCAACCGCTTATCGCGGCTATGCGGTGGGCGCGTTTGAGCACAATTTCCCTTACTGCTAATGGTAGTCAGCCAGCTGAGCTGGCCCCGAAACCGGCGTTGGCTAACTTTCATTTTTAAGGAGCTCCGAATGGCTGCCACGATCAATACGAACATCAACTCGCTCAATGCGCAGCGCAACCTGAGCATGTCGGCCAGTTCGTTGGCCACCTCCATGCAAAGGCTTTCCTCCGGGCTGCGGGTTAACAGCGCCAAGGATGACGCTGCGGGATTGGCAATCTCGGAGCGCATGACCACCCAGGTTCGCGGCCTGACGGTTGCGGCACGAAACGCCAACGATGGAATCTCGCTGGCGCAAACGGCAGAAGGCGCTCTGGGCAAGGTGGGCGATATGCTGCAGCGCATGCGCGAACTGGCCGTGCAGGCCGGCAACGCCACCAACAGCAGCGACGACCGCAACGCGCTGCAGGCCGAAGTCAGCCAACTGGCCGACGAAATCGACCGGGTGGCAAAGCAGACGACCTTCAACAACCAGAAGATCCTGGACGGATCATTTGCCGGCGCCGTGTTCCAGGTCGGAGCCAACTCGGGCGACGTCGCCTCACTCGGGTCACTGACCAACTCAACCGCCAATGGCCTGGCCGATGTGGTCTATTCCTTTGACCAGTCCAACAGTGCTGTGGACGCCTCGTCGGTGAGCACCCTGATGGCCATCACCAACCCGACGACGCTGCAGATCTCAGTGACCGGTGGCGCAACCATCAATATGGGCGGTATCGCCGCCGCCAGCTCAGGCGCGGAGCGTATAGGCCAGGTCATTGCTGCAATCAACCGGAAGTCCGCAGACACCGGCGTCACGGCCTTCCTGAGCCAGAACGACACCGGAACCTACCGCATCGACCTGATGTCATCCAAACTGGATTCCGCCGGTGATGCTGCCGTGGTAACGACCCTCGGATTCACGACGTCCACCACGGGCATTGCAGCCGGCGCCCTGGCCTCGGTCATCAATTCCACCAACACCACGACCGACGCCCTGGGCATTGACACATTGACCATCAGCACCCAGCGGGACTCCTGGGTTGCTTTGAAGAAGATCGATTCGGCTATCAACCAGGTGAACTCGGCCCGCGCCGACCTGGGCGCACTCCAAAGCCGGTTCGAGAGTGCCGTGGCCAACATCGACATCCAAGTGGAAAATCTGGCTGCTGCGCGCGGACGTATCGTGGACGCGGACTTCGCCAAGGAAACCGCCAACCTGTCACGAACCCAGATCCTGCAGCAGGCTGGTACAGCGATGGTGGCGCAGGCCAACCAATTGCCACAAGGTGTGCTGGCGTTGCTGCGCCAGTAACTGCAGCGCGGAGCGCCAGCGCCTGGCAATCCCGAACCACAACATGCCCTGGAAACCGGGTTGGCAGCAGCCAAACCGGTTTTTTGCATTCTGAGCTTCTATTTCAAAGGAGCATTCGGCAGAAAACCCCATGGATAAAGCACGCAGCGCTGCTCGGACGACAGCATTCCGGTCTTGGGCACAGGCACCGCTACAAGCGCAAGCTAAAAGCCGGTAGTTGGGGCCCCGGCTGACTATTCCGCGCGGCGCAGGAATCCTTCAGGCGCCACCGTCACCATCAGCCGGGACTCCATGGCCGCGTCCACCGTGAACTCCGGATGCCGCGGCAACCATTGGTGCACGGCCGTCTTCGGGTTGTTGCCCACGTCCCAAGGCCGGTCGCCGAAGAACTTGGGCGGCATGTCGTCGACGAAAGTGTCAAAAACCACGCAGTAGCTGCCAGGCGTGACCAGTGGCGCATAGGCCTCCAGTTCGGCCAGCACATGGTCATGGGTATGCATGGAATCCAGCAGGACCAGCACCCGGCCATAGCCGCCGGCCGCATCTCGCACCTGGGCCACCACCTCCGGGGCTACGGAGGAACCCTGGACCATCTGGATCCGGCTGGCCATCGGGTGCGCTTCGAGTGCCGCCCGATTGTGGGCCCGGATATCAATGTCGATGCCGATCACCTTGCGCCGGGACTGGCGCGGATCCATGGTCTCGCCAGCAGCAATGGCATCGCACATGTCCAGCATGGCCAGCAGCGACGCGCTCAGAACCAGCGAGCCGCCGTGGGCGATGCCGGTCTCGATCACCAGATCCGGCCGCACCGTCCAGACCAGTTCCTGGATCGCCACCATGTCCTGCGGGTACTGGATGATCGGACGTCCCAGCCAGTCATAGTTGTAGACATATTTGCTGGCCATGGAATGTTGCAACCACTGCCGTGACAGCTGGCGGAACGCCTCGTCCTGTGCGTAGCCAGCCAGACGATCGGCACGTTCTGCGGAAAATTGTTGCTCAGCGTTCATGGAACTCTCCAGTTTCAGTTGTTAAAAGTGGAAACGGCCCCATGCACCATGGCTGCCAGGCCCTGCTCCAGCGTGTATCGTGGACGCCATCCGGTGGCCTGCAAGCGGCTGTTCTCGCCCACCAGCAGGTGTGGGTCGCCTGTGCGGCTGGACGCCAGCTGCAGCACGTCCTGCGCATTGCCGCCGCACAAAGCAGCCAGCTCACGCACCACCTGCGCTATCTGCACCGGCTGGCCGGAACAGATGTTGACGCTGCCGTTGGCGCCAGCCTGCAACAAGGCCACGAAGGCCTGGGCGGCATCGGGCACATGCAGCATGCCGCGGTAGGCTGCAGCATTCACGCCAAAGGGCGCGGTGTTGCCGCGAAACACCTCGATCAGACGTGGGATCATGCGTCCAGCCGCCTCACCCGCACCAAAGGGATAGAAGATGCGCCCCCAAGCCAGACTTGCCCCCTGGCTGTCGCACAGCGAGGCCACCATGCGACGCGTAGCGTCCTTGGCAACGCCATAGGCAGATGTCGGCGCCAACGGGGTGGCGTCTTCCCGCATGTAGCCATGGGACCAGTCGTATTCGGCACAGGTGCCGGCAAACACCAGGTGCCGACCACCGGCGGCACAGAAGGCCTGCGCCAGGTTGACGCTGGCGTCGGCCCAACGAAAGTTCAGGGCGGAATCCCAGTATTTGCCCAGTTCGGTGTACCAGGCCAGGTGCAGCAAATGGCTGGCCTGAGCCTGCTGCAAGGCGGCATCCAGCCCTTGCGGACGCAACAGATCCATGCTGATCAGCGGCACCTGTTCGAAGCCAGTCGGATGGCTACGACCCAAAAGGGTCACCTCACACCCGGTTGCCAGCAGTGCGGGCAGGACATGCTGCCCCAGGTAACCGCTGGCACCGGTGACCAAGACTTTCACGGCAGCACTTCCAGGCGCGGCACGGCCGTGACGAAGCGAGCGCCCCAGGCGCGCGCATAGGTCAGCTGGGATACCACTTCGTCCTTGAGGTTCCAAGGCAGGATCAATATGTGTCCCGGGCGCTGAGCCTGTAGCTCGGCCTCGCCGACAATGGGTATGCGGCTGCCTGGCATGTACTTGCCTTGCTTGGCCGGATTGCGGTCCACGGCAAATGCCAACAGGTCCGCCCGGACCCCGGCAAAGTTGAGCAGCGTGTTGCCCTTCGCGGCCGCGCCGTAGGCTGCCACCAGGCCACCGTTGCGCCGGGTTGCTAGCAAAAACGATAGCAGCTCGTGCTTTATCCGCAAGGCCTGTGACTGAAACCCGCTGTAGAAACCCGCTGTCAGCATGCCGCAGTCACGCTCCTGCGCCAACAGCGCCGGGACGGCTGCACCGACCGTTTGGCGGCCCGTACCCGCCAGTTGGGCGAATACCCGCAGGCTGCCGCCATGGGTGGGACATTCCTCGACATCGAAGACCTGCAGCCCATTGGCGGCAAAGATGCGTGCCACCGCGTGCAGTGACAGGTAGGAGTAGTGCTCATGATAGGCCGTGTCGAACTGGCACTGCTGCACCATGCGCATCAGGTGCGGGAACTCGAAGGTGGCCACGCCCTGCGGTTTGAGCAAGCTGGCAAAGCCCGCCACAAAGTCATTGATGTCGGGCACGTGCGCCAGCACGTTGTTGGCCACCATCAGGTCGGCCTGCTGACCACAGGCCGCCAGCTCGACAGCCAGTTCCACGCCAAAGAAGCGTTCAACGATGCGGATGCCACGGTCACGTGCCGCTGCCGCCGTGCTGGCAGTGGGCTCGATCCCGTAGCAGGGTATGCCGGCCCGGCGCACGTACTGCAGCAGGTAGCCGTCGTTTGCCGCAACCTCGACCACCATGCTCTGGGGCCCAAGTTCCAGTCGCGTTCGCATGGCGTCCACATAGGCACCGGCATGCGCCAGCCAGGAGCTGGAAAAGGAACTGAAATAGGCGTAGTCGTCGCTGAACAGGGCATCACGCCCGGCATGATCCTCGGTCTGCACCAGCCAGCATTGGGCGCAGGCCAGCAGCCGCAGGGGATACCAGAGCTCCGGCGCACTCAGGCCGGCCTCGTTCAGGTAGGCATTGGATGGCGGCGCGCTGCCCAGATCCAGAAACGGTAACTCCAGCGGGCTGCCACAGTGACGGCACTTCACAACCGGACTCCTTCAAAATCAGCGCCCAGCGCCGCGCGGGCGGCGTCACGTTCCGACAGGCCGGTTACCGGCAGGGGCCAGGTAATGCCCAGGCGCGGATCCTGCGGCTGCAGGCCGGCCTCGGCCGCAGGCGCATAGGCCTGTGAATGCAGGTACAGCAACTGCGCGTCGTCACTCAGGGCCTGGAAACCGTGGGCAAAACCCGCGGGTATCAGCAAAGCCCGCAGATTCTGGGCGGAGAGGCGCTCGGCGTGCCACTGCAAGAAGGTCGCTGAGCCGACCCGCAAATCGACCGCCACATCCCAGACTTCACCGTTGATGCAGCTGACCAGTTTGGTTTCGGCATGCGGTGGCAACTGGTAGTGCATGCCCCGCACCGAACCGCGGGCCCGTGTCAGCGTGTGGTTGATCTGGGCAACCGGCTGCTGCCAGCCCGCAGCCAACAGCTCTTCGGCACAGAACAGACGCGCGAGGAAGCCGCGCGCGTCGCCAATACTCTGGCGCTGCACCACATTCAACCCGGCGAGCGTCGTTTCCTGCACCGAAAAACTGCTCATGCGCTGGCCTCATAGTCCGACAATTCGGCCTGGCACAGCGCGAGTGCATCGGCACCATCCTGCAGTCTGCGGTACCAGCGCATGCTGCGCCGCACCGACTCCTCCAATCCCCAGCGGGGACGGATGCCAAGTATCTGCCGCGCCTTGCTGTTGTCCAGCGCCAGCCACGGCGCCTCATGCGGCCCCTCCTGACCATCGCCATATGTGACCTCGCCGCTGCCATAGGCCACCCGCGCCAGATCGACGACCTGGCGCACGCTGGCCGCGGACCCACCATCGGGTCCAAAATTGAATGCACCGGCCAATTCCGGCTGTTGCCACAAGGCCTGTGCCAGTACCAGATACCCGGCCAGGGGCTCAAGCACATGCTGCCAAGGCCGCGTCGCTTCCGGCCTGCGGATCGCGAGGGTCTGGCGGGTGCGCCAGGCGCGCACCGCATCGGGCAGCAGACGGTCGTCCGACCAGTCCCCACCACCAATGACATTACCGGCTCTAGCGCTTGCCAGTCCTGCGCCGAGCGCTACAAAATATGAAGCGCGGTAGGCCTCGATCAGCATTTCTGTGGCGGCCTTGCTGGCGCTATAAGGGTCCACCCCACCCAGGGCATCGCCTTCCGCATGGGGGTGTGGCGATGCGTCGCTGCGGTACACCTTGTCCGTCGTTGCCACCACCACGCAGCGCAAGGCGCCACTGTGGCGCAGAGCCTGCAGCAGATGGGCGGTACCCATCAGGTTGGTTTCAAAGGTTTCCACCGGCTGGCGGTAGCTGGCCCGCACCAGGGCCTGCGCCGCCAGATGGATCACCACTTCCGGATCGGTGGCGCGCACCCATGCTGACACGCCCGCAGCATCGCGGATGTCGCAGACGTGGTGCCGCAGCAGCCTGGCCACATCCGCCAGTGCAAACAGGTTGGGCTGGGTCGCAGGCGCTAGTGCCAGGCCGCTGACATCGGCGCCCAGGTGGTGCAGCCACAACGCCAGCCAGGCTCCCTTGAAACCGGTGTGTCCGGTCAACAGCACCCGCTTACCGCGCCAGAAGCCTGCATCGGGCAGCATCACCATACCTTCCAGGGCGCCTTGCCGGATTGCCACAGCTCTTCCAGCAGGTTCTTCTCGCGCAGGGTGTCCATGGGTTGCCAGAAACCGCTGTGCTCAAAGGCCATCAGCTGGCCTTGCGCAGCCAGCCCGGACAGGGGCTCTGCCTCCCAGCTGGTGGCATCACCCGCGATACGCAGCAGGCATTGCGGTGAAAGCACGAAAAACCCACCATTGATCAGGCCACCGTCGCCGCGTGGCTTCTCGGTGAAGCCATCCACAGACTGGCCTGACATTTGCAACGCGCCATAGCGTCCCGGTGGTTGCACGGCTGTCACGGTGGCCAGCTTGCCGTGCCGGTGGTGAAAGGCGATGGTGGCGCTGATGTCCACGTCGGAAACGCCGTCGCCATAGGTGAAACAGAATGCCGGCTCGTTCGCCACGTAGTCGGCGACCCGCTTGAGACGGCCACCGGTCATGGTGTCGTCACCCGTGTCCACCAGCGTCACGCGCCAGGGCTCGGCGTGCTTATGGTGCACCTCCATCTGGTTGCGCGCCATGTCAAACGTCACGTCCGACATGTGCAGGAAGTAGTTGGCAAAGTACTCCTTGATGATGTAGCCCTTGTAGCCACAGCAGATCACGAACTCGTTGACGCCATGGGAGGAGTACATCTTCATGATGTGCCAGAGGATCGGCTTGCCACCTATTTCCACCATGGGTTTGGGTTTGAGGTGGGTCTCCTCGGAAATCCGGGTGCCCAGACCGCCAGCAAGGATCACGGCCTTCATCGCTGCTGCTCCACCCAACGCTCAAACATCTCGCGGTAGGCGCGCTCCACCTTGGCCGCAAAGCCCGCCTCATCCATCAGCACGCTGCTGCGCATGCGCCCTCGCAGCGTCGCGCGCAGCCGGGAGAGCTCCTGCCAGTCGCTCGCCAGCTCCACCACCTTGTCC